>DAHXOQ010000012.1:0-21509 GCA_027364815.1 Acidobacteriaceae bacterium
AGGCAGGATGGTAGCCGGGTGCAGAACTTTCGCGCCGAAGTAGGCAAGTTCGGCGGCTTCCTCAAAGCTGATGACCTTAACGCGCAACGCGTCGGGACAAATGCGCGGGTCGGTAGTCATGATGCCGTTGACGTCGGTCCAGATTTCAATTCCTTCAGCATTGAGCGCGCCGCCGATGAGCGCGGCTGGGAAGTCTGATCCGCCACGACCAAGCGTGGTGGTGATGCCCGCTTCATTTGCAGAGATGAAGCCGCCCATGACAGGGAGTTGACCAAGCTTGATAAGCGGCCGCAGGTGCTCTTCGGCGCGCTTTTCAATGAGCGGAAAGAGCGGTGTGGCTTTTTGAAATTGCGAGTCGGTGATGATGACCTGGCGCGCGTCGAAGTGTGCAGCGTTCAGTCCGCGCTCTTGGAATGCAGCGGCGATGATGCGCGAGGAGATGCGCTCACCGTAGCTGACAATCAAATCTGAAATGCGCGGCGTCAGCTCGAGGATGGCAGCCAGTCCGCGTAATATTTCATCGAGTGAATTGAAGTGCTCATCGATGAATTCGTGAATTTCTTGAGTTGATTTCTTAAGGAGTGTTGCAGCGGTCTTTTTGTGGCGTTCGCGCAGTTGATTGCTGATGGCGAGTGCAGCATCGCGTTCACCACGGCAGGCGTGGTCGGCGGCGCGCAGAAGCTGGTCAGTCACTTTGGACATGGCGCTGACAACGACGACGGGAAGCTTGCCGTTGGCGACACGAGCGGCGACGATTGCGGCGGTGCGCTCGATAGCGGCCGGATCTTCAACCGATGTGCCGCCGAATTTCATGACCACGAGACTCATTCGTTCTTCCTGATTCAAAAATCATTTTCACAGCTCAAAAACGAGATGTTGGGCACCTGCTAAAAAATTGAACTCAATTTCCCCCGCTACTATGGGAGCTTGTCAAGGCTGTGCAGGAGCTCTGCATTCAGAATAGCTGCACCGGCGGCTCCGCGGACTGTGTTGTGGGATAGGACAGTGAACTTCCAATCGAGTAAACCGCAGGGACGAAGTCGCCCAGTTGTGACGGCCATGCCGCGGGCGCGATTTTTATCGAGGCGTGGCTGGGGGCGATCAGCCTCAGGGGTCCAGATGACGGGCTGCTCGGGAGCCATAGGGAGATTTTTTCCGGCAAGGGGCTTGAACTCGGCCCATGCGGCGAGAATCTCGGTGTGCGTGGCTGGTTTGGTGAGCTTGATAGAGACACTCTCCGTGTGTCCATCTTCAACGGGCACGCGGTTGCAGCTTGCACTCATGCGCGCGGCAAGTGGAGCGATCTTTTCACCTGTGAGCGAGCCGAGGAGCTTGAGTGTTTCGGCTTCCATTTTTTCTTCTTCACTCTTGATATACGGCACAACGTTGCCGAGGATGTCCATGGAGGGAACGCCAGGATAGCCAGCGCCGGAGACGGCCTGCATGGTGGTGACGAAAATCTGCTCAATGCCGAAGCGTTGCTCGATTGGCTTAAGTGCGAGCACGAGACCGATGGCGGAGCAATTTGGATTTGTCACGATGTAGCCGCCCGATGATTTGCGCCAGCTTTGCTGATCGATGAGATGCAAGTGCTCCGCATTGACCTCTGGAATGACAAGGGGGACACTGGGCGCCATGCGAAAGGCGCTGGAATTTGAGACGACGGCGCAACCGGCAGCAGCAAAGCGCGGCTCCAGGTCGAGGGCGATGTCGCTGTCGAGCGCGGCAAAGATAATTGCCGGCGCGCCGGCTGGATCGGCCGCAGAAATCTTCATCTTGGCGATGCGCTCCGGGCAGGGCGTGTCAAGGCGCCACTTGGCGGCATCAGCATAGAGCTTGCCGCTGGAGCGGTCACTGGCCGCAAGCCAGGTGATCTCGAACCAGGGGTGGTCTTCGAGAAGTTGAATGAAGCGCTGGCCAACCATACCTGTGGCGCCGAGGATTCCGATGGAGTGTTTTTTTTGCATGGCGTTAAACATTTCAGTGTACAGGAAAAGGGCATATGAGTGTGAATTGGGATGCGAGTTAGCGATAACTGACTGGATTGAACTTTTGATTGGGATTTTTTCAGAAAGAGTTGAGAAAAGTGAGTGAGTTGCCGATAGGTAGTGAAGAGGCGCAACAATGGATTATTCATGGCAGACAAGTCGGCGATTGCGCATGCTGAGGCGGTGAAGGCAAGTTGCTGGCTTCATTGGCTGAGACAATTGCTGCGACCGATTCAGAGTTTCTTTTCGGAGAAGAATAATCATTGCAGGATTGGTTTGGATGGGACGTGTAAGGGTCGGGCTGTGGTGCTGAATCAGGCGCGCGAGGAGATTGAAGTGGAGATTAACGCTGCGCCATTATGGACTCTGAGCATGGATTTACAACAGGGTCGTGAGCCACTGGCGATTGATTGAGAAGTGAGTCTCGTCTGACTGCTGATTGTAGATAAGTGACAAAGAAGAAAAGTTGTTTCCATCTGATTGAAGTGAAGTTCTTCCTTTCCTTTACAATGGAATGAGGATGATTCGTTTTTCTACAGCTGGAGAATCACATGGCGAGGCGCTGATTGCGCTCGTCTCAGGCGTGCCTGCGGGTGTGCCGATTGATTTGGAACGCGTGAATCGCGAGTTGTGGCGCCGTCAACAGGGCTATGGACGCGGCGGACGCATGAAGATTGAGACGGACAAGGCGCACATTCTTTCCGGCGTACGGCATGGAAAGACAATTGGCTCGCCGATTGCCATTGAGATGATCAACCGCGATTGGAAGAACTGGGAGGAGAAGCTTCCAGTTGAGCCGGGTAATGCCGCACTGCATCAGTCCGTAGCTTCGCCAAGGCCTGGGCATGCTGATTTGCCTGGTGCATTGAAATACAACTTTCAAGATGCACGCTATGTGCTGGAGAGGGCATCAGCACGCGAATCGACCTCGCGCGTAGCCGCCGGTGCAATTGCGAAAGAGATGCTGCGCGCGCTGGGAATTGAAATCGCAAGCCACGTGGTGCGAGTGGGACGCGTGGAGCTCGAACGCAATGCAAGCTGGTATGAGATTGCAGCCCTCGGTGCGAAAGAAGAAGTGGCAATGGGTTGCGTGGATGCGGCGACCGAAGAGCGTATGAAGGAAGAAGTTGAAGAGGCGGCGCGCACGGGAGACACGGTCAATGGTGTCTTTGAGGTAGTAGTGCACGGGTTGCCCGCTGGTGTGGGAACATTCGCGAATTGGGACGAACGCCTCGACGCGCACCTGGCCTTTGCAGTGATGAGCATTCAGGCTGTAAAGGCGGTCGAGATTGGTCATGGAGTTGTAGCGGCCAGTTCTTTTGGGTCGGCGGTGCATGATGCGATTTACTACTCCGAAGATGTCGAGAAGAAGCCAACTCGCTTTGAACGGCATCAAAATAATGCAGGTGGGATTGAGGGTGGAATTTCAAATGGCGAGGATGTGGTGGTGCGCGGCTATTTGAAGCCAATTTCTACCTTGCGCAAGCCGCTGGAATCAGTTCGTTTTGATACGCGCGAGAAGACGAGCGCGAGTTATGAGCGCTCGGATATTTGCGTGGTACCCGCTGCGGGAGTGATCGGCGAGGCGATGGTGGCTCTAACGATTGCAGCCCAGGTTCAAGCCAAGTTTGGCGGCGATTCGCTTCTCGAGTTGAAGCGAAATTTTGAAGGTTATCTTGAACAGATTCGGAGATTTTAAGCAAGCTATGATTTTGAAGATTGTGAAATATCCAGATCCCGTTCTCGAAAAGCCAGGCGAACCCGTCTCTGAGTTTAACGACGAACTGCGGAAGTTTATCGCCGACATGTTTGAGACCATGTATGCCTCGAAGGGGATTGGTTTGGCGGCGCAGCAGGTGGGCGTGGCCAAGCGTGTGACAGTGATAGACCTGAGTTGCGGCGAAGATCCAAACGAGAAGCGTGTTTTTGTGAATCCGGAGATTATTGAGCGCGCGGGCAAGCTCTATGAGGAAGAAGGTTGCCTGAGTTTTCCTGAAATCAGGGAGAAGGTTGTGCGCGCAGCTCATGTCAAAGTGCGAGCGCAGGATGAGTTTGGAAAGTGGTTTGAAGTCGATGGCGAAGAGTTGCTCTCGCGGTGTTTGCAGCATGAGATCGACCATCTCGATGGTGTCTTGTTTATTTTTCGCATCAGTGCGTTGAAGCGTGATCTTGCCCTGCGCAAGATTCGCAAGATGATTCGCGCTGGCGAGTGGGATTAGATTGTGAAGTTAATTTTTTGTGGAACGCCGCAGTTCGCCGTACCCACGCTTGAAGCGTTGATCGGGGCGGGGCACGATATTCCACTAGTCGTGACGCAGCCGGATCGTCCAATTGGCCGCGAGCAGAAATTGCATGCTCCTCCGGTGAAGATGATTGCTGAAGGTGCTGGCCTTCGAGTGGTGCAGCCGGAAAAAATAAAAACCAATCTGGAATTCGAAGCGTTGCTCCGGGAGATTGCTCCGGATGCGATTGTAGTCGTTGCTTACGGAAGGATCATTCCGAAGTGGATGCTGGATCTGCCGAAATTTGGCTGCATTAATCTTCACGCGTCGTTGCTGCCGAAGTATCGTGGAGCTGCGCCGATTCAGTGGGCCGTCGCATGTGGCGAGCGTGAGACTGGAAACACTACGATGCTGCTGGAAGAAGGTCTTGATACAGGGCCGATTCTGTTGCAGCGTAGAGTGCCGATTGATCCGACGCAGACGGCTGCGGAGTTATTCGAGATTCTTTCAGTGAGTGGCGCGCCGCTTGTTGTGGAAACTCTCGTAGGCTTGGCAGAAGGATTGATTCAGCCCACGGCGCAGAATCATGCGGAAGCGATTCTTGCACCGTTGCTGACGCGCGAGGATGCACGGATTGATTTTGCTGGCCGCACTGCACAGGAGATTTATAATCGCTGGCGTGGATTTCAACCGTGGCCCGGCGCATGGACGACGCTCGCACAAAAAAAGCTAATTGTGCACCGGAGGACGGGTGCAGAGTTTGGCGCGCTCGCGAATCCCGGCGAGGTGCGTGTTTTTGAGGAATGCATTCAGGTGGCGTGCCGTGAAAATACCTGGCTGGAGTTGAAAGAAGTGCAGCTCGAAGGCAAGCGCCGCATGAGTGCTGAAGAGTTTTTGCGCGGGAATGTTCTAGATGACAGCGCAATGTTGGGCGGGTGAATAAGTTGAATAAAAAACAAAAGCTTGTGATTCAGCCGGAGCGCCCGGAAAAAACATCGAAGAAACCTGTTTCGAAAATCTCTGTAGCACGTCAGGTAGCATTTGAGATTCTGCTCAAAGTCACGGACGAAAAAACAAAAATTCATTCCCATTCAGACGATCTGCTGCGCACGCGGGCGATTGACATGCTCGCACCTGTGGACAGGAATCTTGCGACAATGCTCGTACTGGGTGTCTTGCGTTGGCAGATTGCGCTTGATGCGGAGATTCGCAATTGTTTAACGCGGCCAAATGCGAAAGTTGATTGGGACGTGATGATTGCACTCAGAATGGGCGCCTTTCAGCTACTGCATCTGGACCGGATTCCCGCGCACGCGGCGCTTAATGAGAGCGTAGAACAGGTTCGCGAGGCAGGGCATCCTTTCGCGGTGGGGATGGCGAATGCCGTGCTCAGGAAAATCCAGGCGGGCAAGTCGGAGTACGTCGCAGATGCCGTGGCGGCACACCCAGCGTGGATGGTGGAGCGGTGGACGCGTTTTTACGGACGCGACGCAGCCGAGGGCATTTGCCTGCATGGTCAAGCCCAGCCGCTGATCACGATGCGCGTTGAGGATGAGAGCGCGCATGGTGAGAGCGCGATGTTGAGGGCGGCGCGCTGGCTTGAAGTGAATGAAGGAGAGGTTTCTGAGGATGCGATTCGAATTCAGGATGAAGGGTCGCAACTGGTCGGCGAGATTGCGGCGGCGCTGATTCCGAGTGGTCACGAGGATGCACGAATTCTCGATTGCTGCGCGGCGCCGGGCGGGAAAACGCTGATTCTTGCTGAGAGAAATGTGCATGCCCATGTGCTGGCGTGCGACAGAAGCAAGCAGCGTCTGGAATTCATGAGCAAGCGATTTGAGTTGGTGCCGGAGATACGTGGGCGGATCGAGTGCCGCATCTCGGATGCTACGGAAAGAATAGATGCGGAGTTTGATTTGATTCTGGCGGATGTGCCGTGCAGCGGAACGGGAACGCTAGGCAGGAATCCGGAGATTCGGCATCGCTTGACAGTGGAAGAGATTGCGCGGCAATCAATTAGGCAGCAGGCTATTCTGAAGAACACATTAGGTGCGCTGGCAATTGGTGGAAGGCTTGTATACTCTACATGCTCACTTGAGCCGGAAGAGAACGAAGAAGTTGTTGCGGCGGTTTTGGATGAGCTGAAAAATCAGGAACGAATTCGAATAAATAGACTGAATATCGCGGACTCAATAGAAAGACTCGCGAATAAATCCAGATTACGCGTTGGTGCGAGAGAAAAATTATTGGCTGCGGTGACGGAACAAGGTGGATTGATGTTACTGCCGAGCTTGATGGGCACGGATGGATTTTTCGTAAGCGCGTTTGAGCGCGTAATTTAAGCTATTTTGCGACGGTCAGATCGACTGAAACCGTGCCATCAACTTTTGCGCCGGCTTCAGGTTTTTGCGCAATGACGGTTCCCGGAATTGTTGGGAGCTTTGGCACTGCATCACCAGTGCCGACAGATGCGATGGGGACGTCGACATAGACCGGTTTAGAGAATTTGATTCCAGCTTTATCTAACATTGTTTGCGCACTGACAATTGGCATGCCTGTGAGCGAAGGCATGACGAGCTTGTCGTTGAGTTCCTCGCCGGGCGCGGCAACGAGGAGATTGATGCTGGGACTCTCAATGCTGTGTGCGTTTGCGGGCGGGTCCTGGGCGATGACAGTGCCTTCAGCGGCTCCAGCGAATGGGATGCGGGCGGTGGTGCCAACTTCAAGACCAACGCGACGCAATTGGATAGATGCAACGCGTTCGTTCATCCCTACAGTGTCAGGAACTTCAACTTTTTGCGGGCCCAAACTTTCAGCGACGCGGACGTGCCATGCGCGACGGACAACGGTGCCGGGCGCGGGTGATTGCGAGAGGATATGTCCTGCGGCGACGTCGGCGGAGTAATAGCGATTGTCCACTTCAACAGTGAGGCCAAGTCCTGCTGCGAGGCTGCGCGCATCGACAACGGTCATTTGCTTGAGTGCGGGCACACTGACTTCACGACCGTGAATCGCAAAGTGCATGGTAGTCACCGCAGAAAGCAAAGCGATGGCGACGAGAAAGAGCAGGAGCGAAGCGATTTGAAAGAAATTGAGGAAGCTGCGCTTCATTATTTAAACTCCACACGGTTGCTGCTCTTTTTAGATTAGCCGTTTAACACGCAGCGGTGTGAAGAATCAACGCAGATTATCGGATTGAGGTTCCGGATGAATCATCACCCGGTAGACTTCAGGGCACTCGAGTTTGAGGCGGTCTTCAAGCGCGGTGATGATGTGGTGGACCTGGGCCATAGGCAAGTCGTCGGGGAGCGAGCAGTGACAGCTGAGATGAATATGTTCGTCAGTGCGGCCAATGAGAATCTCATGAACGTCTACGATCTGCGGAAATTCTTTGGCGGTGTGCTGGAGTGCTTCTTCAATGCGTTTGAACCCGGCTTCAGTGTTGAGCTGGCTCTCGATGGTCGCAGGTTCGCTTTCAATATGCGTGAGAATAGCGTCCACCTCGGGCGTGTCGCGCAAAATCTCGGCTTCAAGACGGGATACAAAATCGTGCGCCACGCGCAGGGTCATGCGCTCGTTGAGTTCGAGATGCTGTTCAACTCTGAGTTCCTGGCGCGCATCGACGCGATAAGACTGAACGCTGAGTTCGTGGACGGAGACGTTGTTGCGAGCGGCTACGGCGCGAACGCGATCGAAGATGCTCTCGGTACGGGATTCGCGGGGAATAGTGTGGATGACGACATCAGCGTCGGGAATGACGCGCTGGACGGCGAGGCGCGTTTCTTCGACAAGTGTGTTGGTGCGCTCGAATGTGAAGCTGCGGGGGAGTGCAATGGTGAGGTCGGCGAAGTAAGTTGCACCCGAGCGGCGAACGCGGGCTTGCTCGATTGCGATGACCTCCGGCAATCGGCTGACCTCGCGTAGAATGGCGGCGCGGGTTTCAGCGGGAATTTGGTCGGTGAGAACGCCGAGAGTTTCTCTGGAGAGAAGAACCGTGAGTCTCAGGATCATCATGGAGACAACGATTGCGGCAAGCGGGTCAGCGTATTTGAGTGTGGAAATTTGAAACCTTGCGCCGATGTAACTTGCGCCGAGACCGAGAAGCACGGCAATGGTCGACCAGATGTCTGAGGCGAAGTGGAAAGCATCAGCGGCGAGCGCGGGGCTGTGTGTGAGTTTGGCAACGATGCGGAGTCGGCGAGCGCGCCAATAATCCACCGCGATGGATGCAAGCAAAACCAGAATCGGCCAGATGGAGTGATGGAGTTCGACCGAGTGGTGGATGATCCGGTTCATGGCTTCGAGAATGATCCAGAGGCAAGAGACCGCCATCAGCACGACTTCGCCGAATGCAGAAATATTCTCGAATTTTCCGTGACCGTAAGGGTGGTTGGCATCGGCAGGACGGTCAGCGATGCGGATGGAGAAAAAAGTAAGCGTAGTTCCGGCGAGGTCGATGCCGGAGTGTGCCGCTTCAGAGAGAACGCCGAGCGAACCGGAGAAGATGCCCGCAGCGAGTTTGAGCGCAGTCATTACTGCAGCTGCCAGCATGGAACCGAGCGCAGCGCTGCGTTTGGCTGCGGAGTGGCTCTCGGTCTTGCTCTCTTTGTTGGGTGCGGCGTTCATTGTGTGCAAAGACTCAGTTTCGTTTGCCGACGTAGAGTCCGGCGATGCCGAAGGTGTAAGGGGTCCATGTAGCTTCTCCGAATCCGACGGATTTCATCAAATCCACCATCTCGGTTGGCGGCGGAAAATTGCCGACCGAGGCGGGAAGATAATTGTACGGCCCGTCCTTGCCGCAGATCATGCGGCCGATGGCAGGGAGGATGCGGCGAAAATAAATTGCGTAGAGCTTGCCGATTGCGCCGCCGGGTTCACTGAAGTCAAGGATGCCGAGTTGGCCGCCGGGCTTAAGCACGCGGTAGAATTCACGCAGTCCACTTTCATAATTGGACAGATTGCGAAAACCGAAAGCCGTGACGATGAGATCGAGGGATGCGTCTGGCACGGGTAGATGGAGTGCGTCGGCCTCAATTGCGAGTACGGCTTTTGCTTGATGCGAAAATTTTTCTGCGCCACGGGCGAGCATGCCGCGCGCAAAGTCTGCAGCCAAGACGGGACGCGCGTCGCGAGGGCGGTGTTTGAGGAGCGCAAGTGTCATGTCTCCGGTGCCACAGCAAATATCAAGGATTTGCGCGTCCGGCTGAATGAGAGTGGATTTGAAACGGCGCGCGGTTCTGCTCCACCAGAGGCGATCGATGTTGGCGGAGAGGATATGGTTGAGCAGATCGTAGCGCGGAGCGATGGAGTTGAACATCTGCTGAACGGCAGCAGCAGCGCTCGCTTCATCTGTTGCACCCTGCGGCTTTGCACCAGTTGCCATGATTAGATTTGGCTCCCCTGCGCAGCTTGCGTAAGCATAAATTTTATTGCGGCCTCGAGCTCGGTGTGTGTGAGGTCTTCAATCACAGTTGCGTCGCCGATGCCGACAGGAAGAACGAATCGTCGCACACCGCCGATATTTTTCTTGTCGCCGGTGGTCGCTTGGATGAGTTTGTTGGCGCTGATTTTGATTGCAGGCAGCGGTCCATAAAGATGGATCAATGCGTCCATGCGCGCAGCTTCAAGCGGTGAGATGGTCCGGCGTTTGATTGCGACGTGGAGTGCAGCGATCATGCCCCAGGCGATGGCTTCGCCGTGGAGAAGTGTTTTGTAACCCGTAGCTTGTTCGATTGCGTGACCGACTGTGTGCCCAAGGTTGAGTATCATGCGGAGCCCGCCTTCACGTTCGTCGCGGTTGACTACGTCAGCCTTCATGCGGACGGATGCGGCGATAACTTTTTCAAGCGCCTTGGGATCGCGGGCGAGGATGGCGGCAGAATTCTCTTCCATGAAACGGACAAGAGCGCGATCGCGAATGAAGCCGGCTTTGACGCTCTCCATCAGTCCAGCGCGCAACTCGCGGTCGTCGAGTGTGCCGAGGACGCGCGAATCGGCGAAGACGGCGAGTGGATGATGGAAGCTGCCGATTAAGTTTTTCCCTTCGGGCAGATTGACGCCGGTTTTGCCGCCGACACTGGAGTCGACCTGCGCCAAGAA
Organism: Acidobacteriaceae bacterium; assembly: GCA_027364815.1. Lineage (GTDB taxonomy): Bacteria > Acidobacteriota > Terriglobia > Terriglobales > Acidobacteriaceae > CAIMNN01. The sequence goes on from DAHXOQ010000012.1 coordinate 10,310, forward strand.
TGTGGTTGGAATTTGAACGTAGGCAATGCCGCGCATGTAAATGGCGGCCAGGAACCCAGTGATGTCGCCGACGATGCCGCCGCCAAATGCAATGAGGAGCGAGCCGCGATCGGCTTCAGCTTCGACCATCTGGCGAGCAAGCTTTTCAACGTTCGCAAAAGTCTTGTTTTTTTCGCCCGGTGGCAGGAAGAGGACGATCGGCGAGTGAAGCATGGCGGCGGTGGAGGAGCCGATGACAACTTCTCCCCAGCGAGCCCAAATTTCTGGCGAGGTCACGATGAAGACGCGACGCGGCAGTGGGTCGATGATCCGCTTGAGGCGTACGCCAAGTGTTTCCACCAGGCCGCTGCCTACGTGGACCTCGTATTTTGCTGAAGGCGTCTCTACGCGAATGGATTGCATGCTGCTCTTATCCTAAACGGCGAGGCGGAGTTCTTGCTGTGAAGGCGCTCATGGAAAAACAAAAGCGGCGGAGCCAGATGGCTTCGCCGCTTTTTGGGGAGTGCTGTTTTTAAATCAGGTGACTTTTACCGGCCTCTGCCGCCGAAGTGAGCTCCGCCATTGTAGCGGGCATCGGAGCGGAACCCGCCGCGGCCGTCGAAACCTCGGCGATCGTCCCCGCGATAGCCTTCGCGATATCCATCGCGATACCCATCGCCCCAACGATCACGATCGCCCCAGCCCTCGCGTCCATAGAAGCGTCCGCCGTCCCAGTCGGCGCGATAGCCGCCCCAACCATGTGCGTAGCCCCAACCTGCCCAGGGTCCGACGCCGAGAAAGATTCCATTGTGGAAGTAACCAGCGTCGTAGTAGCCGGCCGGAGCGCAAGCGTAAGGTGCGTACCCGTAGTAGCCATATGCACAGGCAGGTGGTGCTCCAAGGCCGACTCCGACAACAATTTCAGCTTTGGCCTGTGTGGCTGTCATGTTGATGGCAGCGACGGCAACCAGCATGACGGCGAGGATGAGAGATGACTTGACGAAATTGAATTTGAGCATAGCTAACCCCTCCTTTGAGGTCATTGTGATTGCAGGTTGTGGTGAGAATGTGTTCTGCCAATCAAGATGTTCAAAGATAAGCGACACATTGAATAGGCTTGATGCGCAGTAAATACAGGTATCCAAACCCTGCGAGTAGCTGCTTGCATCTGTTGAGGTGTGACCTTGTTGGTGTCTCAACTCTCTTGCTTTCTATAACCCAGCGTTGTGAAGAATGTAGCGCAAGAATTAAAAATATTTTTGAAAATTCTGCAGAAATATTTTCGCCAAAGTGGGTGGGAGAAAAGTGCAAGCATGGATAAGCAGATTCAGTCGCAGTGCAGCCAGCGTTTCACAGCGCGAAAATTCGTCGAGAGGCGCGTGTTAGCCTCATACTTTATGGAAGTGAATTTTATGAAAGAGAATACAGACCGGATAATTCGGACGGGCTACCTGGTGATGGGTGCGGGTGTAGCCGGGCTGCGTGCAGCAGTTGAACTTGCCGAGAACGCGGATGTATTGGTGGTGACGAAAGAGGGCTTGAGCGAATCCAACACGCACTATGCGCAGGGCGGGATCGCAGTTGCCATGGAGCGCGATGATGTGCCGGCTCACCTGGAAGATACGCTTGCGGCTGGAGATGGCCTTGTGAACGCCGAAGCGGCAGAGTTGCTCGTGACTGAAGGGCCATTGCGCGTGACTGAGTTGATTGAGTGGGGAGCTCGATTTGATCGCGAGCGTAATGGCGAATTGATGCGGACGCGCGAAGGCGCACACTCGCATCCGCGCATTCTGCATGCGAATGGCGATGCAACGGGAGCGGAGATCAGCCGGTCGCTGGTGGCCGCGGCGATGACACATCCGCGAATCAAGTTTGCAGAGTGGACGACCCTGGCTCGATTGCTGGTAGGGAATGAGCGCATAGTCGGCGCGGAACTTTACGATCGCGAAAATTATTTGTATCGAGTGCATGCGAGAGCAGTGTTGATTGCCGCCGGTGGCGCAGGGCAGGTTTACTCCGATACGACGAACCCGGCGGTTGCAACGGGTGATGGAATTGCGCTGGCGGCCGAGGTTGGTGCCGAACTTGCAGATATGGAGTTCTATCAATTTCATCCGACGGCGCTATCGCTCCCGGGTGTTCCAAGATTTTTAATGAGTGAAGCGCTCCGTGGTGAGGGCGCGTATCTGCGCAATGATCGTGGTGAGCGTTTTATGGTTGCGCCGCATCCGCTGGCTGAGTTGGCGCCGCGAGATGTGGTCGCCCGGGCGATTGCGCGCGAAGGAATTGGCGAAGGCGGAGTGACGAGGCCGGTCTATTTGGACTTGCGCCATCTGACCGATGTGGATTTGCACAAACGCTTCCCGGGGATCAGCGCATTTTTAGCGCAGCATGAAATTGATATTGCCAAGGATCTGATTCCAGTGCGTCCGGCGGCACATTATCTGATGGGTGGAATCCGAACAGACCTCGATGGACGCACGAATGTGCGCGGACTCTATGCGGCAGGCGAAGCAGCATGTACGGGCGTGCATGGAGCCAACCGACTGGCTTCGAATTCGCTGCTTGAGGGGTTAGTTTTTGGCGCCAGAGCGGCGAAGGCGATGCTTGAGGATTGTGCGGGAGTCGAGGTGGGGAGTGAGCATGCTGCGATTGTGCAGCCGATATGCCTGACTCCGGCTGATGAGGAAAAGCTGGAAGAGTTGATTGCAGGATTAGGCAAAACAATGTGGCTGAATGCAGGTTTGTTGCGTGAAGAGTCAAGATTGCGCGAAGGATTAATTGCAGTTGAGGAGTATGCACGCGAGTTGGAGAAATTTGTTGAAGCGGGGAAGGGAAATCGTAGATTGAGCGAGGCGCATGCGATGGGTGGAGTAGCGCGCGCGATTCTGCTTTCATCCCTGGCGCGGACCGAGAGCCGCGGCGCACATTACAGAAATGATTTTCCGCACCGCGATGATGTGAAGTTTTTGAAGCACTCAAATTTGAGCAGTGATAAAGTCGAATTTTTGAATTAGCAATTTAGGTAGTTGGATGTTTCTTAGAGTAAAGCCAACTGGAGAAACCACAAACCAGCAAAATTGCAGCGATGATGCTGAGCGATAAGTCTGTAGAGATGGTAATCCAATGGGCGGCGAGCATCTTGAATGCGACAAAGGTGAGCAGCGCGCCGAGGCCGTAGTGCAAATATTTGAGTCGATCCAGCCAGCCAGAGATGGCGAAGTAAAGTGAGCGGAGTCCGAGAATAGCGGCAATGTTCGAAGTGTAAACGACAAAGGGATTGTGGCTGACGGCGAGTACCGCAGGCACCGAGTCGAGCGCAAAAATCAGGTCAGTGATTTCTATCGCAATGATCACCGGGATGAGTGAGTCCTTGGCCGGTTGGAGGCGGCGAATCCACTCAGGTATGACGGCATGAGCCGCACCGCCGCGCAGCAGACGGAAAGCGCCGTAGAGGATGAGCGCGCCAAAGATATAGCTGATCCAACTGAAACGCTCGAGGAGTGCGACGCCGGAAAAAACGAAGAGCCCGCGCAGCAGAATGGCGCCGAAGATGCCCCAGCTGAGTGCGCGGCGCTGGCGTGCGGCAGAGATGCGGAAGCCTGCGAAGAGAACGAGGAAGACGAAGAGATTGTCGATGCTGAGCGATGACTCAATGGTGTAGCCGGCTATGAATTCGAGTGCGGTTTGATGTCCGAATGCGATTGCGACCCAGCAAGCGAAGAGAGCGGCAGAGAGTGCGAGCAGAAAAGTCCAGGCCCATGCTAATTTTTGCGAGCGTTGCGAATCAGGTTTGCTGCCCGGAAGAAACGCATCGATGGTGAGCAGCAGAAGAACCGCTGCGTGGAAGCCAATCCACCAACTCCAGCTTGCGCCCGCAATCATCTGAGACCGATTAGCCTGATAGTTTCAAGCAGCACATCGCCGCTGATGGTGAGGCTCTTTGCGCTGATCTTGTCCATCGTGGCTTTGACGGTGTGGTGGTAGCTGTTGCCCGGTCCGTAGTTCAGGTCGACGAGATCGATCTGCGGAACGCCGCGCGCGATGAAGGCGTTTTGGTCGTCTTCAACCTGCTCAGTGACTTTGAAGAAGTGGCTTTCGTAACCGTATTTTTTTGCCGCACTCCGGACAATAGCAACGAGCCAATCCGTTGCGCGCTTTTCCTGCTGAATGTCCAGGTCCTTGTCGCCGATCATGTCGGTGTTGATGAATGCTTTCACTTTTTTCAGCGTTCCATCAGCGCCCCACTTTGCCGCAAGATGACGGCTGCCATAAGTGTTGTCCGTAAGCCCCTGGGTCCACCAATCGACAATTGCTTCTTCGCCGTCGAAGAAGACCAGCCAGACGCTGGGGCCATCGAGAACTTTTCCGCGCAGGTGGTTGGCGAGTTCAATGAGAAGGCCAACGGTCGAGCCGCCATCGTTGGCGCCGACGAAGTTGATTTTGCGCAGATCGTAGCAGGTTTCGTAGTGCGCACCGATGACGATGACGCCATCTTTTTTACCGGGGAAGCGCACGATGAAGTTGCGCATCGGGATGGGGCCGATGGGAGTGTTGGCGGTGAAATTATCTTCTTCAAGCTTGTCATTCTTGAACTGATTGCGCAGAAAGTCCTCAGCTCTTTGATGGCCAGGGCTTGTAGGCCAGCGTGGGCCGATGGCGACAAATTGACGCGCGTACTCAAGCGCTTTTGCGCCGTCGAAGTGCGCCTGTGCGCGCGATCGCGCAGAAGACGAGAGTTCCAGTGCGAGCAAAAGAAAAATCAGCAGAGAAAATTTCAATTGTGTGGAAGAGATTCTCATGCGGATTTCTCCTTCTCCTGCTCTTTCTCTTTCAGCCTGGCTTCTTTGGCTTTGCGCCGGTCAGGGTGAACAAACCAGGCACCGGCAATGCCGACGAGATAGAGCACCATCATGGGTGAAGCGAAAACGCACATCGTAGTGATGTCAGGCGTGGGCGTAATAATCGCGGCCACGACGAAGATGCCGAGAATGGCGTAGCGAATGTTTTTCCACAAAAAGCTTGGGCTGACGATCCCGAAGAGGGCAAGGAAGACGATGATGACGGGCAGTTCGAAAGTGGCGCCGATGCCGAGGATGAGCGCGAAGAAAAAGCCCGTGTACTCCTCAATGCTGATCAGAGGATGAATGCCGAGTGTGTTGCCGAGGTCAGAGATGAGGAATTTCAGCAGGCCAGGGAAGACGTAGTAGTAGCCGAGAAATGCGCCGCTGAAGAAAAGCAGGATTGCCGCAGCCATGAACGGGATGACGTAGCGTTTTTCGCGCGAGTAAAGTGCCGGTGCGATGAAGAGCCAGACCTGGAAGAGAATGAAGGGCGCGGCAAGTATTGCACCGCCGACGAGCGGGATCTGGATATAGCGCAGGTTGACCAGATCGGCCGGGTGGGTGAAGTTGAGCGGAATCTTGATTGCGTTCAGCGGAGCCTGAAGCAGCAGGTAGAGCTTGGGCGCAAAGATCACGGCCACAATGTAGCCGGCGACAAGATAGAGAACAGAATGCACGATGCGCTTGCGCAGCTCTTCAAGATGCTGCATCAGCGACATGCCGGGCAGATCTGCGCGGGAGCCGAGTTCGGCGCGCGCCTTGTTGACGACATCGGTTGCATCAACCACGGGTCACCGCCTTGTCATCTGTTGATGCAGCGGATTCAGTGGGTGTCGCGGGTGCATCTGGATTCTCATCCTTGGACGCTGTTTTTTTCGGAACTCTTGGCTTGCGCGGGGTCTTAACTTTGGCCGGTGCTTCAGCGGACTGGGCGGCAATCGCGTCGCGGGCGGCAATCGATGTACGGGTCTGCTCGGCGAGCGCCTCGGCTTCTGCCGTGAGCTGTTTCATGGATTTGCCACGAAGAACAGTTTCTCCTGTTGAGGGTGGCTGAATAGTCAGCCTCGATGAATCTGTGGCAGGCGGATAGACCAAATCTTCAGTTGCGGTGCCGGCATCAGTGGCTGCGGCATCGGTAGTGGCAGCAGGCGCACCTAGGGCCGGATAGAGTGCGCGATTTTCTGCATCGAGTTTGAGCCGCCGCTCTGCGTCCTCGGATTTTCGCATCTCCTCTTCCATCTGGTATTTAAACTCGTTTGACGCCTTGCGGAACTCGTACATGAGCTTGCCGATCTGGCGACCGATCTCCGGCAAACGCCGTGGCCCAAAGACGACCAGCGCCAGCAGCATGATAAAGAGCGTGTCCGGTATCCCGATGCTTGCCGCCTGAATTGCTCCCGTCATCCGCTCGAGCCTCTTCCTTCTAAACCTTTATTACGGGTCCATTTAAGGATGGACACCGGAGTTGCGCATGGTGGCAGGTTTTGCCAGCCATGAGTTGCTGCTGATTCTTCATCGTAATGATAACGGTCAGAAGAGAGAAGCGACAAACTTGGATTGCAGAATAGGTCTTTTGCGAGATGCTTTTGAGTCATTCTTTACGTCGTGGTCTGCTATTGGGTGCAAATTCAGGTTAAAAATGGGTTAAACTAAAGAGAACAGTTGGAGGCTGGGGCGTACCGGGAAATTGAGCAGAAATGCTTGGCAACTTCCGGAGTTCCAACGCATCTAATTGTTAAAGGGTTGCAACATCCCCGTGGGTGGGGAAGGTTCGAGAAAGCTGATTGAGCTGGATTGAAGGAGCCTGGTTGGATAAGGCTGCTCAACTCAGCGGAAATCAGATTCTAAAAAAAAGCCTTCAGTGCATCCACTGCAACCGGAATTGCTTTCAACATCCCCGTCCGTCGGCATTTTTCAGATGTTAGCCGGTGCGGACTGAAGGCGGAAGACAGTGAACCTGGTTTTGGACGAAGCTTTGTCTGAAGAATCGGTGTCGGCGCTTTACGAAGTCGGCACAAGCTGCAGCCTTGAAGATTATCTCGCTCAGCCTGACCATTCGATGGACGCGCGGATTGCCCGTGCCCGCGAGCAGTTGGGAGCGACAACGATCCTGCTCGGTCATCATTATCAACGCGACGAAGTGATTCGCTTTGCCGATTACACGGGCGATAGCTACAAGCTCTCGCGCATCACGGCTGACTCCAACGCCAAGTATATTGTTTTCTGTGGCGTGCACTTTATGGCTGAAAGCGCCGACGTGCTCGGTAAACCAGATCAGCAGGTAATTTTGCCGGATCTCAACGCCGGCTGCTCCATGGCCGATATGGCGGAGATTTCACAGGTTGAAGCATGCTGGCGCGCGCTTGAAAATGCCGGTGTGGCCGAGGATACGATTCCGCTTACCTACATGAACTCGACCGCTGCCATCAAGGCTTTTTGCGGCGAACGTGGCGGCTTGGTTTGCACTTCGTCGAATGCGCGCGCAGCCTTTGAGTGGGCATTTGCGCGCAAGAAGCGGATTCTGTTTTTGCCCGATCAGCATTTGGGCCGCAATACAGGCTACGCAATGGGCATCAGCCTGAACGAGATGAGTGTATGGGATCCCTGGGCTGTGCAGTTAGGCGGAAATTATGGAGGCTCGACAAGGACCGCGCTCGAACACAGCAAAATTCTCCTCTGGAAGGGCCACTGCGCCGTGCACCAGCGCTTCCTCCCAAGCCATGTAGACCAACTGCGGGCAAAGTACCCGGGACTGCGCGTCATCGTGCATCCGGAGTGCCGCTGGGAGGTCTGCCAGAAAGCCGATGCGCTGGGTTCGACCGAGGGGATCATCAAGTTTGTTGAAGAATCGCCCATGGGTTCGACAATCGCAATTGGCACCGAAGTGCACCTAGTCAACCGGCTCGCGAAAGAATACGCATCTCATGGAAAAAAGATTCTCTCACTCGACGATGCCGGCTGCCTCTGCACGACGATGTACCGCATCAGCCCGCAGCATCTGGCCTGGGCGCTTGAAAATCTGGTTGAAGGCCGCGTAGTCAACCGGATCAAGGTGAAGCCTGAAGTCAAGAAATGGGCCAAGGTGGCACTGGACCGGATGCTGGAGATTAATCCGTAAAAATAGTCTTTCTACTCTGACAAACATAGGTTAAGATGCTTGCGTCAAGTTAGCGAGCGGTTTTATCGTCGGTCGTTTGCTGTGACTGAAAGTTATCTTGACTCATCCCTCTCATGAGCAGCGTGATTGACTGACTGTCAATATCCGCATCTCAAACTCATGATTGCAGGAGGTTATCTGTATGTGTTTCAGGGTTTACTCAATATCTAGTGTTGTCTCTGCCTGTTTAATTGCACTGACATTTGCTGGTTGCGGCCATCCGACAGCTATGGTAACTGCTTCAAAATCTGCTCCGCCAATCGCTGATCTAGCACCTAACCAAGCTGTAAAACTAGACGGTGTGCCTTTTTATGTAAAACGTGGAGTCTGTAAAAGGGAGACTATTTGGCTGGAACCGCGCATCAACGTGGATGTAACCATTGCAGTGGAAAATGATGTGGCAATTACGCACCACATGGTTCTAACTCAGAGCCAATTTGATTCTCAAGCGGCTCGCGATCTACTTGCCAATTTGGGAGTTCTTCAGGCCGCTTCAAAATCCGATTCACCACAACAGTACGACACATGCAAGATTAAGGCTCAATGGGATTCCTTGCAAAACAAAGTATCAACCAGTAACAAACCTCTCTGCGACACACAAGGTTCAAGTGAGAAAACAAAATGTACTCCACTGCGTGATGCATTAAACCGCGGGGACTTACTGCTAGCATCGAATGCCGGATCTATTGAAGTGCAGGTGGATTACTCGCAAGTCTATTACCTCAATACGAAGACTCCATGGATTGGCAATGCATCAGTCGACGCAAAGTTGGCTACTGACGGCACATTGAGTGAGGGAAATGTGCAGGCAAACGATCAGACATGGGCGACAATTTTGAATACTGTGAGCTCACTTGCTTCGGATTTAACATCACTTGGAACCGCAAAAATTGCCGCAGCTCCCAAAGCAACTTCAACAACTCAACTTACTGGTAAAGCCTACGATCTACCAATTCAACAACCACAACCTGTCTGCACCTCACCGGATTGGCCGGAACCTTCAAAGGCTGAAGTCTATAAGGCGACTGTCACTGCGGAAATATATTTGCATGATCATGTGAAGTATGACCCTTCAATAAATAATCTGGCAAACTGCCAGGTTAACGCTGAGGGCGTTACGGATGGTAATGTCACCATCACGAAGAAGGATAGTTCCGGCGGTAACGATAAGGGAGCATACAAGTTTTCAGGACAAGTGACACCGCCCAAAGCAGATGACAATAGCGGAAAATAATTCGTGAGGGCATTTTTTTTGCTTGAATGGTGTAGCCGCTTCAGGATCGAGGCGGCGGTGTATTGTTGGATGAAAATTTGCCATCTCCTTATTCTTGGGATGGCTAACCAGATAGTTAACATCCCCTATTTTCCGTATTAAAAAACCGGCATTACTGCATCGAATTTTCAGCTGAAATCCTCAACGTCCCAGTACCGGTTTTCAACCCATCTCATCAAATTCCACGACGCACAGGCTAGTTCCTAGTGCTCTGGTCACTGCTTTTGCAGTATCCTGTAAGCAGAGGTTCCCCTGATGAAGACCTTTACTTTGGATGAAGCGCAGGCGTTGCTGCCAGTGGTGGAAGCGTTACTGGTGCGCGCGACGGAGGCTCGCGATGAAGCGGGCAAGGTGGAGAACGCGTTGCAGGAACTGAACCGCAGAATCCATCTTTCAGGCGGAATACGCGTGGATGTGGGTATGGTCGCGCGTCAACGCACGGAGCTTGAGGCTCACATGGAACGGATGCGGGAGACGCTCGCAGAGATTGATGAGATCGGCGTGCAGGTCAAGGATCTGGAGAAGGGACTGATTGATTTCCCCTGCAAGATGGAGGAGCAGATCGTGCTGCTCTGCTGGAAGCGCGGTGAGCCGGCGATTGAGTTCTGGCATTCACTGGACGGCGGATTTTCCGGACGGCAGGCAATTGATGAGCCGTTCAGGAAACGCACCAACTCGAAAAGCCGATTGAATTGAATTTTGGTAAGAACATTTTTGGGTAACAAAAAAGCCACCTGATGATTCAGGTGGCTTTTTTCGCTACAAAAACTAACAACTGAGAACTGACAACTGAGACTGTCTTTACGGCACGGCGACAACAGAAAAGGCTCCCGTAGGGTCAGTAGCACCAGATGCGGCGGAGATGGTTAGGCTCAGTGCGCCGGGGTTTGTGGTGCTGAAACTGTAGATGTTCATATCCGGACTGCCGCCCGCGTTGAGGGCAATGATGAAGGAGTCGGAATTGTCTTCGGCTAATGCGATGGTGTTGGTCCCTGCTGAATAGGGTGAGTTGGTCAAAGCAGAGAGTGTCTCCGTGGTGACGCCGGCCGTTGTGCTGATAGTGGTACCGTATCCAGTCACGTTGCCAATGTTGTTGGTGGCCTGCCCATAGACTGTCTGGTTTGCAACATAGACAAACGAGTCAGTGCTGTCTACGAGGATGTTTGCGGGACCGATGCCGCCGCTGGGGTAAGGTGAACCTGTTTGCTCCGTGAGCGTGTTGGACGTGGTAGATGTGATGGCCAATACGCGCAGGCCGCCAGTGTTGTTGACGCCAGCGGTGGTGATGGCGCTAGTTTCGCCAATGAAGACAAACTGACTCTTGGGATCGACAGCGACGGTTATAGCCGCGCCGGAACCGGCTGGATTACTGACAGGATTGTTTGTGTCAGCGCCGAAGGGATCTGCACTGGCGGCGTTGAAGAGAATCGCGTCTGTGCCGCTGGTCCCGAGTGTGACAAATAGATGGTTGTTATCGGGAGAGATCACAAGCTGCTTGGTTGAAGCCGCAGTGATATTGACGGTTTGAGGATTGCTGTTGGTGATGTTGCCGGTCGCTGTGTCAAGCTGAATTGCCGTCAGTTGCGCAGTATTGACGGGGGCAATAACCAGCCAGCCATTGGTGGCGTCAACCTGCATCGACTGTGGGATAATGCCGGAGATGATTGAGGCATTGTTACCGACGGTAAGTGCGCCTGTGGTGCTGTTAATCGAGTAATAGTAGATGCCGCTGATAGTGCCGACGTAAAGATAGTTTTTGTTAGGAGAGATGGCCATGCAAAGGGGGTTAACTCCAGAGAGAGAGAGTGTGCCACCTGTGAGCGTGGTGATTTTGTCTGAAGCGACCTGAAAGCCGACGATTTGCTGGGTGGTTCCGTTGAGCACGTAGAAGAACCCGCTGGTGGTGCTTCCGCCGCCGCCGCAGCTTGCACCGGTGCAGGGGTTTTG
>DAHXOQ010000012.1:21519-23801 GCA_027364815.1 Acidobacteriaceae bacterium
CCAGCGCAACCGGCCAGCGCGATGGTTGCCGCGAGTGCAAGTGAAAGAAAGGCATTTTTCATTGGATGGATTCTCCTCGGTCAAACCCGTTAGCCGCTTTGTTGCTGTTCATAGATTAAATTGCCGGGCATAACATCCCACAATTGATGAATGCTGACAAACGAGCTGAGCCCATTCTGGTTAGACGTGGGAATTGGAAGAAACGCTCATTTCTACTTCAGAGCCTGCTCGATGGCGGGGACGAGTAGTTTGGCCATGATTGCGTAGCCGGCTGGGTTGGGGTGAACGCCGTCATCGGCAAGATTTTTTGGCAGCCCGTCGCGCCCGTCTTTCATCGCCGAGTGGTAGTCAACATAAATGTCATTATGATCGGCTGCATATTTTTTGAGCCATGCATTGATGGCAATAATTTTATTGGCTGGAGCAATGCCGGGGGTCCAGGGGTAATCGAAGACGGGGAGGATGGAGGTGAAGATAACGCGGATTCCGTTTGCGTGGGCGAGGTTGGACATGTCGGCGAGGTAGCCTTCAATTTGCTCGGGGGTTTCAGGGCCGGTATTGCCGGCAATATCATTGGTACCGGCAAGGATGATAACGACTTTTGGCTTGAGCGCGATAACATCCTGGCGAAAACGCAAGACCATCTGTGGCGCGGTTTGGCCGCTGATACCACGGTTAATGTATGGCTTGCCGGGGAAGCTGTCGGGGAGTTTCCAGCCTTCGGTGATGGAGTCGCCCATAAATACAACGCGGCCTTCATTGGCGGCCGGGGCAGGCAGGACGCTGTTAGCTTCAGCGAATTTGCCGAGCCAGGGCCAATCATTCTTGAGCTGCCTTTCGCGCTCGATCTCCCAGTCGCTTTTCGGAGGGGCGGGCTTCGAGCACTCGCACTGGACCTGGATATTAATGTTTTTGCCGTCAGGAGAGGCGGTAGTTTGGACAGTGGTTGGGGCTTGGGCGCTGGATGGAATGGCGAGGATGGCGAAAATTGCGAAGGTGGAGAGAGTTGCGATGAATTTCATTGGAAAATCCTTCAGTGACGGGCGAATTTGCAAAAGACTGTGGAGAGAATTGTAGCGAATGAGGGTTGTGGCCCGTTTTATCTGATGGTTAGAGGTGATTTCCACAATGTGTGCGGTTAATTCACGCAGCGTGTAGGGGTGGGGATTGCGCTAGGCTTGAAGAGATGACAAAGTGTGCGATTTGCGATGGGTTGGGGCTGGTGAGGGTGATGACGTCCGAGGGGAATTGGGCCTCGCGGGAGTGCGAATGCCAGGAGGTGCAACGCGAGGAGCGCCGGATTGCTGCGGTGCAGATTCCTGAGCGGTACCGGCATTGCACGCTGGATACCTATGACGTAATACGTGGAGCAGATGCCTCACTGGGCAGGGCGCTTTTGACTGCGAGAAAGTTTGTGGAGGCTTACCCGGTAGATACGGTCGGGCGCGGACTTCTTTTTACCGGATCGATAGGAGTGGGGAAGACACACCTGGCGGTGGGAGTGCTGCGCAGGCTGGTTCAGGAGCGTGGGGCAAGAGGCCTGTTCTGCGATTATCGCGAGCTGCTCAAGAGCATACAGAACAGCTACAACCCGCAGGTGAATGTGACGGAGCTGGAGTTGCTGAAGCCGGTTTTTGCGGCCGAGGTTCTGGTGATTGACGACCTGGGCGCGCAGAAGCCGAATGAATGGGTGTGGGATACGGTGGCCCTGATTCTGAATGCGCGCTACAACGATAAGCAGACGACAATAATCACAACGAACTATGCGAATTTGCCGGCTGGAGGCGGAGCGTACCTGGATGAGACTGGGAAGAAGCTTACGGTCTCTGATTTCACGCTGGGAGACAGGATTGGAGACAGGATGAGGTCACGGCTCGCGGAGATGTGTATTGAGATTCATATGGAAGGCAGTGACTGGCGACAGTCGGTGAAGCTTGCGAGATTCGGTTGAGGTTCTAAACCGGTACCGGAACGTTGACGGATTTTACAAATCGTTCGATGCGGATATGGCGGTTTTTCGGGACGAAAATGGGGTATATTAACTACTCAGTTAGCCACCTTGAAAAACAGCGTCAAGCGTCGAGCGTCTAGTCAATAGTGACAAAGGGAAACAAACAGAAGCGCAGTGAAGTCTCGGGATAGGGATCAGGATCAAAAGCAGCAAGTCAGCTTGCGCTGCGCGCAGATGGCGTACTACGGGGACGGCAATGAAGCGAGTACTTGAATCAGCGGCGATAGTGGCGTGGATTGTGCTGGTGTATTTGGTTGTGGCTGCGCTATAT
>DAHXOQ010000130.1 GCA_027364815.1 Acidobacteriaceae bacterium
CCATTACATTTTCTGGATTCGGCTTTCCACTTGCAACCATGCCTCAGTGGATGCAGATACTCAGCTACGTGATTCCGCTGCGCTACTTTTTGATTGTCCTGCGCGGCGTGTACCTGAAGGGAGTGGGCTTCAGCATTCTGTGGCCACAGATGGCGGCTATGGCTGGCCTGGGCACACTTCTGCTCGCAATTTCAATTCTGCGATTCAAGAAAGCGCTTGATTAGCCGGGATACAGCTCGGTAATGCAAGCGAGACAGATTAATCGTCAGCACTCCATTCATTTCTGTCTTTCGTGCCACTTACGAAGCGGAGCCAATTTCAAATTTGCTGACCAACTGTGAGCTCCCAATACCTATTTATTCACTAAAGACAAAGAATCGACTCATTTTATAGTTGACAGGATGGCCAAATAAGAAATAACATTACTTCATGGTTGATCGCAAGACATTTACGAAACAGGCAAAGATGCTCAAGGCGCTGGCACACGAATCGCGGCTGATGATCGTTGACAGTTTGAGCCGCAGGGAGTGTTCGGTCGGGGAACTCAGGGATATGCTTGACTGTGACCTGTCGACGGTATCAAAGCATCTGGCCTTGCTGCGCGCCCACGGTATTGTTGACGACAGGCGCGAAGGGACCACCGTGTTTTACAGGCTGCTTACTCCTTGTGTCTGCAACTTCTTCATTTGTGCAACACAAGTACTGAAAGAAAGAGCGAGATGATTGTGCGAACGAAAGAGATGAACAGCAAGAGTAATGCCACCCTGTTGCGAAATTCAAAAAATCCGAGGGCTCCGCTACTCATTTACACGAGCCTCGCACTTGTATTCTTTGTCGCTGCTCTCTGGGCGGCCCGTGTGTCAGTTGCCCAAAAGCAGGCTGTAGCAGATGATTTTTATCCAGCATGGGCAGACCACGCACAATATCTTCAGCCGCTCAGGGTTGTGGATACGGACAGCGCGCTGGGCAGGCGCAATCTCCATCCCAAGAACATCACTCTGAAAGAGATGGCCCGGATGCATGGGCACCTCTGCGACGGATTGGTGACATCCTGGGTGCAGTTAAACGTCGCATTGCGTTTACTCTTTCCTGATGGTGTAGTGGATCGCACGGATCTTCGCATCGTGTCGAGGAACTGTCCCTGTTGTGTCGATGCCGGCGCATGGATGACCGGAGCACGCATCAACCAGGGAACGCTGATGCTCGACAATTCAGTGGGCGTTGGCTTCATCGTGCAGCGCATCTCTACGGGAGCAGCCGTGCGGGTGTCACAGCGTCCCGGTTTCTATCCCGCGCCTCTGGCAGAGCTGGAGCAGTCAATTCGTACACGCTGCGCGCAAGGTGAATCTGCATCATCAACTGCGATAGACCGCTTCGAAGATGGAGCCGACGAGTACAGCCGCAAACTGCTCAATACTCCGCCGGATCAAGCGGTGATTGTCGAACGGCTTGCCGATTACCATTTTCCGGACCATAGTCAAAACCCGATTGCGACACGCAGCGACACGATTAATCGCGACGCGCCACGCACTATGCCGCAACCGGCGGTGACTCAACAGCGTTAATCAATTTCAGTACGGATGAACGTGCCTTTTCGGGAGTATGTGATGGCTATCCAGGAAAATCAGCTTCATATAGTAGAACAGCAAATAAACCACACTGCACAGCGGAACGCGCTTCTTCGCAGCGTATTCCTAATCGGCCTGGGCCTGAGTGCGTGGTGGGAGATCTATAGCCGGCTTGCCGGATTCGCCGATTGGTTTACTTACTCGCTCTTGCGACTCTCTCCGATCACCCGCCTCGGCACGACCGTTCAATTCATGATCTACGAAACGCCGAAGGTATTGATGCTGCTTGTGCTGGTAGTCTTCGGCGTTGGCATTGTCAGGTCCTATTTCACGCCACAGCACACGCGAGCGATTCTGGCAGGAAAACGTGAATCCGTGGGCAACGTACTGGCTTCGCTACTGGGTGTTGTAACTCCCTTTTGTTCCTGTTCAGCCGTGCCACTGTTTATCGGCTTTGTCACGACAGGCGTACCCCTCGGCGTTACATTCTCCTTTCTCATTGCGGCTCCAATGATCAATGAGGTTGCGCTGGTATTGCTTTTTGGACTTTTTGGATGGCGGGTGGCTGCCATCTATGCGGGCACAGGACTACTGATTGCGATGATTGCAGGGTGGATTATTGGCAGACTGAAGATGGAGCGCTATGTTGAATCGTGGGTCTATGAAACACCAGCAGGGAGCGGGCTCGACGAGGATACGCAACTTGGTTGGGCCGAGCGAATTCGATCAGGCCGTGAGGCAGTGCGCGACATCGTGGGTAAAGTGTGGCCTTACGTGATTGCGGGTATCGCTGTCGGCGCAGGAATCCACGGCTATGTGCCACAAAACTTTATGGCGCACATCATGGGCAAAGGAGCGTGGTGGTCGGTTCCTTTGGCGGTGCTGATTGGCATTCCCATGTATTCAAATGCCGCCGGAATCATTCCGGTGGTGCAGGCGCTGTTGCAAAAGGGCGCTGCACTGGGCACGGTGCTGGCCTTCATGATGTCGGTCATTGGTTTGTCATTCCCAGAGACCATCATTCTGCGCAAGGTGCTCCGTCCGCAACTGATAGCGGTTTTCGTTGGAGTCGTTGCGGTGGGGATCCTCATCGTCGGCTATCTGTTCAACATTTTGATGTGAAAAAAATTAAAGGAGACGAAATCATGACAACTCTGCAGATACTTGGTTCAGGATGTGCAAACTGTGTGCGGCTGGCAAACAACGTGGATACTGCCGCCAGGGAACTCGGCATGGAGTTTACCCTCGAAAAGGTCACTGACATTCAGGCGATTGTGCGCTCCGGGGTAATGAAGACACCTGCGTTGGTAGTTGATGGAAGGGTCATGCTCTATGGCCGCGTCCCAAATGTTGAGGAGATCAAAGCAATTCTTGCCTGAATGGATACATGTTGCGCTTCGATTTTAAATCCGCCGTGATGTTGTCAGATGATCAGGAGAGTTCTTCGAGTGCCAGATATGGATCTGTGTTCAAATTCTTCCGCAGAGTTTGACCATCCAGCTCTTTTTCCCAGCGCGAGATGACCAGTGTAGCTACACCGTTGCCGATCATATTTATCAATGCGCGGAACATACTCATAAATCGATCAATGCCCAGCACCAGCGCCATTCCAGCAACTGGAATCGTGGGAACAACCATCAATGTTCCTACAAGAGCAACGAACGAAGCGCCTTGTACGCCGCTTGCTCCTTTTGATGTGAGAATGGCGACGGCGAAGATGGTCATCTGTTGCGTGAGCGTGAGATGTATTCCCGTAGCCTGCGCAACAAAGAGTGCGGTGAGAGTCATGTACAGGCTGGAACCATCGGTATTAAATGTGTAGCCGGTGGGAACGACGAGCCCAACCAAAGTTTTCGAACAGCCTAACTTTTCGAGCTTGGCCATCAGTGTTGGAATTGCCGGTTCAGAGGAGCTGATCGCCAGGACCAATAGAATCTCATCTTTGATATAGAGCAGAAAGCGGAATATGTTGAATCCGGAGGTGAGTGCGATAGCGCCCAGCACCACAATGACAAAACCGATCGAAGTGAGATAGAAGGTTCCGATCAAGCGAAGCAACGGACCAAGCGAAGCGATGCCGTACTTGCCAATGGTGAAGGCCATAGCGCCGAATGCGCCGATGGGAGCGAAGCGCATGAGTAGATTGACGACTCCGAAAACCGCGTGCGTGCAATTTTCCAACAAAGAAAGCAGCGGCTTGCTGCGCTCACCCATGACAGAGAGCGCCAGGCCAAAAAGGACAGCGATCAACAGCACCTGCAGAATGTCACCCTTGGCGAACGCATCAACAACAGTGGTGGGGATAATATGCAGCAGAAAATCTGGCACACTCTGCGCCTTTGCCAAGCCGGAGTAGCCTTCAACAGACTTGGCATCGAGCGTAGATGGGTCAATATGCAGCGAGCTGCCAGGTTGGGTAACATTCCCGACTACCAGGCCAATGAACAAGGCAAGCGTCGAAACCAGCTCAAAGTAAATCAGGGCTTTAATGCCGACTCGCCCCACCCTTTTCATGTCTTGCATTCCGGCAATGCCGGTAACAACTGTGCAGAAAATGATGAGCGGAATAATCATGGTGATAAGCCGGACGAATGCATCGCCCAATGGCTTCATTGCCACGGCATAGGCAGGACTTAAATATCCCAGGAGAGCAGCGACAATAATGGAGAAGCAGATTTGCATCCAGAAGCTTGCATAGAAGGGCTTGCGTTTCTTCACAGCCACGAATTTCTCGTTGCTTTCGATAGCCATTGTCGTGCTCTCCGGGGAAGGAAGTTTTTAGACCTAGTTATGCAAGCCAGGGTAGCGGGTTGCGAATGGCTTCTGCTAATGCGTCCAGAAACACAGCCCCACGCGCACCGTCGGCAATGCGGTGATCGACGGAAAGGGTCAGTGTCATTGTGGGCCGGACGACGGCCTTGCCATCTACGGCAACAACACGCTCGGCGATTCTTCCCACGGCAAGAATCGCTGCCTGAGGCGGCGTGATGATGGCATTGAAGGAATCAATCCCATACATACCGAGATTGCTGATGGTGAATGTACCACCAGTAACGTCGTTCGAACGCAGGCGGCCTGCACGAGCCTTACCTGTCAATTCGAACCGCAGCGCGGCAATCTCAGGAATTGTGAGCGTGTCGGCATGGTGAATGACTGCAGTGACAACGCCATCATCGACGGCCATGGCGATGGAAACATTCACGTCCGCGTTGAACTGCACTGCCCCATCGATCCAACTTGCGTTGATTTTTGGATGCTTGGCCAGAGTAACTGCAATCAACTTAACCAGTGCGTCCGTGTGCGTGTATCGTACGCCGTGCTGCTTCTCAAAACTGGCGGCGCGCTGCTCACGCGCATCAAGCAATCCTCCTGCGTCGGCGTCGCGCGTGAGAAAGAAATGCGGAACAGTCGTCCAGCTCTCGGTAGTGCGCTCGGCCATCAAGCGAGCGATCGTGCTAGTTGATGCCGTCTTTACAGGGGAAGCATTCTGCTTAGCTTCAACAAATGCGAGCACGTCTTCAGCGGTGATGGTTCCTTCGGGGCCTGTTCCGCGCACTTCGCTGGCATCAATTTCGTGCTCGCGCAGCAATCGGCGCGCTTTGGGCGAGATTTGCGCAGATAACTGTGACACGGACGTAGCTTGTACGACTTCGGGGGTATGCGTGGCTGCTTTGCTTGTGCTGCCCCCGCGCGCAGAGTAAGCTTCAGGCGCGGTTTCTGTGGGAATGGCTTCTCCGGCTGCCAGCAACCATGCGATGGTTTCGCCCACCGGCACCACATCGCCTTCTTGAACACGCACACCGCTGAGAATTCCATCACCCGGAGATTCGATTTCAACGATAGCCTTGTCGGTTTCAACTTCTAGTAGCAGCTCACCTTTGGCGACGCTCTCGCCTTCCTTCTTGAGCCATGTGACGAGTTTTCCGGTCTCCTGCGCCATTTCGAGCGCAGGCATTACGACATCAATTGCCATTTTTTCTGGAGCCAACAGAAAAACTCTGCTCGGGCTCCGCTCCTCTCGCTCGCCGAGCTATTTTTTTGCGTCGTCCACTGCTTTGACCATCGCTTTGACTTCAGGATTGAGTGCATCCTGTGTTTCACGTGTTGTTGGCAACTCGCCACCCGAGGTGAAGTAAGGTGCGCCGGCGACGAGCAGTTTTTCAGCGGGGAATCGCGTGATGACTTCGTGCCCAGTCTCAGTGACGACTATTTCTTCTTCAATGCGCGCTGCACTCCAGCCATCGGAAGAAGGCCAGAAAGTTTCGAGCGCAAAGACCATGCCGGGCTCAATCACTTGCGGATGTTCAAACGAGACAAGCCGGCTGATGATGGGCTTCTCCCAAATCGCAAGTCCGATCCCATGGCCGTACTGGAGCGCAAAAGCCGCTTCTTCATTAGGAAAGCCAAAGTCCTGCGCCTTCGGCCAGAGCGATGCAATCTCTCCAGTCGTTCGGCCAGGGCGAACCAACTCAATGGCGGCATCCAGATAATCGCGGCAGCGCTTGTAGGCATCAACCATCGGGCGCGTACTGTAGCCCACAGCAAAAGTGCGGTAGTAGCAGGTTCTATAGCCCATGTATGAGTGAAGAATGTCAAAGTACGCAGGATCCCCTGGGCGCAAAATGCGATCGGAGAAAACATGCGGGTGCGGATTGCAACGCTCGCCGGAGATGGCGTTGACAGCTTCAACATACTCCGAGCCGAGGTCGTAGAGAACTTTGCTTACCAATCCGACTGCTTCATTCTCCCGCATGCCGGGCTTCATCGCGCGGTAGAGTGCATCGTATGCTGCATCGACTAATGAAGCGGATTGATTCAGCAGAGCAATCTCATCCCGCGTCTTGATCATGCGCACTGTGGACATCAACTCCTGCCCATCAACGACTTCGATGCCTTCGCGTTGCAGGGCGAACAAAACCGGCAACTCCACAATGTCGATTCCAACCGGCTGTTTGTGAAGTCCGCGTTGTTCAAGCTCGATACGGATCTTTTTAGCTACATCTTCAGCTCTGCCCATATTTGCAGACATGGTACCGCGCAACATGGAGATACCGGGTCGTGAACGCTCGCCGAGCCAGGGGCAATGCAACTGATGATGGCGCGCAGCAGAGCCGAAGTCCCAAAGAATGGGCTCGTCATTCTGCGGCAGCAGGGTAAATCGATTGGCCTTGTCCTGCGCCCAGGTTCCGATGTGCGTTGCGGTCAGGTAGCGCACGTTGTTCATGTCAAAGCAGAGTAGCGCGCCCATTGAAGATGCAGCCAGCGCCGCTTTTGCGCGTGACAATCGCTCAGTTCGCAGGCGTTCGAAATCTACACGTTGTTCCCAATCCACTGCCATGGTTCCGTAAGTCGGTAAAGCCATCACTTGCCTCCGTGTGCTGTTACTCGGTGTGAATTATTTTTGTGAGTGGCCGCAGAGTTTACAAGCGGCATCAAAAACAGTTTTTTCCGTCGGGACGGTCACGTCTTCAAGCGGAGGTGAGAAGGGAATCGGGACGTGCATCGCTCCCATTCGCAACACCGGTGCGTCAAGATTATAGAATGCACCTGATGCGATGACAGCAGCCAATTCTGCTGTTACGCCATAACGCTCATAGCCTTCGTCAAGCACAATGGCGCGTGAAGTCTTCTTCGCTGATTCAATCAGCGTCTTTTCGTCTAGCGGCCAAGTGGTTCGCGGATCTATCACCTCAGCGCTGATGCCCACCTTCTGCAAAAGATCAGCCGCGCCCAGTGCGACTTGAACCATGCTGCTGGTAGCAACCAGGCTGATGTCACTTCCGAGACGCTTGATGTCTGCCACACCGAGGGGAATCAGATACTCTTCTTCAGGAACTGGGCCACGCTGCTTGTACATCATCTTGTCTTCAAAGAAGATGACGGGATTCTGATCGCGAATGGCGCTCTTCAGTAGCCCCTTGGCATCGTAGGGCGTTGAAGGCATCACAACTTTCAAGCCGGGAATATGACTGAACCATGCGTGCAGGGATTGCGAGTGTTGCGCACCGGAACGTCGAGTCGCGCCCAGAGTCGTACGCATCACCATGGGGACTTTCCACTTGCCGCCGGACATATAGTGAACCTTGGCAGCCTGATTCACCATCTGATCCATAGTGAGTGTAATGAAGTCGCCAAACATAATGTCGACGATCGGCCGCACTCCGGTCATAGCAGCACCAACCGCAAGCCCAGTGAAGCCGGCTTCAGAGATCGGCGTGTCGATGATACGATCAGTTCCAAATTCCTCGACCAATCCCGAGAGTACTTTGAAGGGTGTGCCTGCCTCGGCTACATCTTCGCCGAGAAGGCAGACGGTTGAATCACGGCGCATCTCTTCAGCGATGGCTTCTTTGACAGCTTGAGCAAAGGTCAATTCGCGTATTTCAAC
>DAHXOQ010000131.1 GCA_027364815.1 Acidobacteriaceae bacterium
GAAATATATCTGTCACCACCAAACATCAATCCACCGTGGCGACCCCAGCCGCATGCCCAGTGGTTCCATCCCCAGCCATACCCGAAGAAAGGACCGATGCCAATTCCAATCCCATACGAAAAATACGGGCTGTCCATATCCCACCAGGGATCAAATCCTGGCCACAGCCCAACTGAATATCCGAAAACAAATTCCGGATTGTAAACCGGCACATAAACAACTTGTGGATCAGTCGGCGCTATCGCCACGTCGCCATCTGCATCATCACTGATAGTTTCTTGCGGGCCACTATTGAGATTTCCAGCTTCCTGCGCCTTTTTCCGCATGAACTGGATGGCGTTCATAACATCAGCTGACTGGTTGTAATTTGCATCGCCCAGTTCAGAAGTCCAGGACAAATTCCGGTCCATATCGGAGAGCACCGACGGAAAGGCTGTCAGCGCCTTCACGCTCGGATCCCAGTCCTGCTGGTCAACAGCGGATCCAAGCGCAGCGCCAGACAAGCCGGGATTCTGCTGTAGAAAGCGCTCCGCCTCGACTATCTGCGTTGGGTAAGTAGACGCTGCAAGAATCTGCGCAACCAGCGAATCCGGATACAGCGCGATCGGCGCGACCAACTGTTGCAATTGGTCGGGGGGCAAGGGTGCAGAGGGTACCTGGCCTTGCATCGCAGGCGGTGGTGCAGGTTGTTGAGCTGCCACCGGCCAACCAATTCCGGCCACAAGGAAAGTTGATAGTGCGACGATCCCGATGAGAGTTTTGATTGAATGCAGCTGCATATCGTTCATGGTGTGCCTTATCGTTGCGGGCCTCAACACCCGCTGGGTTCAGGGTTGTTATTCACGCATCTTGCAGATGCGTCCAAACAATTTTCATCCGTGCCAGAGGATTTGCGCGGCCTCGAGCGGAACGAATGCCTCCGTGTGCGAGGGAATTATTCTCGGCGTGAAATCCGTCGCCGGCCGGTCAGCGGGAATGAACGCCAGGTAGCTGACGGCGTTTTCACCAACCAGCGGCTCACCTCGAACCATTAGATGGCGAACCGGCTCTCCATCGCCGGGTGCATCTGCGTAAAGTTCTACCTGGATCGCATCGGGATCCATCCCCTCCAGGCAGACTTGTACATGAAAGCAATGCTCATTTTCCTCAGTCAGTACCTGCATCTCACCGAAACGCAATGAGGACCAGTGTTCAGCGAGATGGTGTTGCCAGTTCAACAAGCTCCTGGATGTTCCATGTGCATCCGCGCTACGCCGAAGATATGCTGCCGCCAGCGGAAGATAATGCTTTTCGGTGTACTCGCGCACACACCGCGTGGCGGAGAAAGCTGGTGTCAGTCGGGCCATGCTCTCGCGCATGCGATGAATCCAGCCAACAGGAATACCGCTTTCATCGCGCTTGTAGAACTCGGGTATCACTTGCGTTTCGAGCAGTGTGTAAAGTTGCTCGGCATCAGCTGCGTCAAATGCCGGGTCGTCGCCGTGCTCGCTGCCGTCGCCGAGAGCCCATCCTACCTCGGGTGTGTAAGCCTCCGCCCACCAGCCATCGAGTTCGGAAAGATTGAGTCCGCCGTTTACCAACACTTTCATGCCGCTCGTCCCGCATGCTTCCCAAGGGCGTCGCGGTGTGTTCAACCACACATCCACGCCCTGCACCAGTTGTTCGGTCATGCGCATGTCGTAATCGCTCAGGAACACAACCTGTGAACGTGCAGGCGAGTGGCGTATGAATTCAATCCACTGCTGAATCATCAGCTGACCCTGCGTATCCTGCGGATGGGCCTTCCCCGCAATTACCAACTGAACGGGGTGCGTCTTGTTTGTGAGAATCGCCAGCAGTCGATCAGGATCCTTGAGCAGCAGATTGGGTCGCTTGTATGTTGCAAATCGTCTCGCGAATCCGAGCGTGAGTGTCTCCGGATCGAAGATCTTTTCGACCGTTCCTATCTCCTCGTCCGACGCTCCTTGCCCGGCGATCTGTCGTGTGATGCGCCTGCGAATGTAATCGACAAGTGTTTTGCGAGAGGCCGTTCGCATATACCATAGGCGCGCATCGGGCACTCGGCGGATGTCTTCTGCAATCTTCTTCAGATCGCTGTCCCAGCGCTGTTTACCGCAGGCTTCAGTCCATAACTGGTCTGCCGCATCTGAATCCCAGATGGGCACGTGGACACCATTTGTAACGTAGCCGATTGGCACTTCTTTTTCTGGCCAGCGCGGAAAAATATTCTGAAACAGGTGGCGGCTGACACTGCCATGCAAACGGCTGACACCATTCACCGCACCGCTGCCCCGCATTGCGAGCAATGCCATACTGAAGGGTTCTGATGCGTCTTTGGGATTTTGACGACCAAGCGCCAGAAGTTCGTCGATGGGAATGTGCAACGCATCCTGCGCATAATGACGGAAATGCTGTTCCATCAGCGACGGAGCAAACCGGTCAAAGCCGGCTTCTACCGGTGTATGCGTTGTGAAGAGATTGCCGGCGCGGGTGATAGTCAATGCTGCTTCGAATGAAAGATGCTCTTCTTCCATCAAGTCGCGCGCCCGCTCCAGGACTGCGAATGCAGCGTGGCCTTCATTGAGATGGCAGACTTCGGGCCGGATTCCGAGTGCGCGCAGCAGTTTCCAACCACCGATGCCAAGCACTTGCTCCTGGCTTATGCGCACTTCCGGTCCACCTCCGTAAAGCTCACTGGTGATGCCACGGTACTCCGGAAGATTGGCCAGGTCATTTGTGTCGAGCAGGTAGAGCTTCACCCGCCCCGCATCGACCTCCCAGGCACGCAACCAGAGCCGGAAGCCTGGTAATTCGATTGAGATGCGCAGCCATTCACCGTTTGCATATCGAACTGGCCGGATAGGCAATTGCCCGGGATCGTTAAAGGGATAGAGCGCCTGCTGACGACCCTCCGCATCAATATGTTGCCGGAAATATCCAACTTGATACAACAGTCCCACACCCACAATCGGAACTCCGAGGTCGCTGGCGGCTTTGAGTTGATCGCCGGCCACGTTGCCCAGTCCGCCGGAATAAATCGGAAGCGCATCGTTGAGCATGAACTCCATGCAGAAGTAAGCCACTTTAGTAAAAGGAGGCTGGCTGTAAGTACGCTCAAACCAACTGGCACTTTGCTCACGCCCCATTTTTCTCTTGAGAATCTCTTTGATACTAGCCTGAAACCGCTCATCGGAAGTCAGTTTCATGAGCTTTTCCTGGGAGACTGTTTGCAGCATCGCCCAGGGGTTGCGCGTGAGTTCCCACAATTCGGGATCTAATTGGCTCCACAACTGGTCTGCTGCATGGTTCCATGACCACCGCATATTGAGCGCAATCTCTGTCAGGGCTTCCATCACCGACGTTTTTGGGGTAAATTCCGGTTCCATGTTCCGACTCCGTTGGGGCGCTGGATTAGCCAATTGGCCGCATCGTCGCTCTATTGATTAAGGATGGAAAGATAGAGAGAAAGTTCGATAGCATGCGCACAATTTTTAGCGATCTCATCTTGTTGATTGAGGTGTGGGGTTCGCGCTCAAGCGGGTCAAATGAATTCCTTAGATCAATGAGTTTGATTGATGAAGCGGATCACGACCGCGGCCAGTAAAGTTAGAATCTTTTCACTATCCTGTATAAATTTGCTCAACATAAATTCAGCTGAGTTGTTATCACTTAAATTGGCCATAATGGCTAACTGCTCTTGTCCTAAAAAATGCAGATATCCTTGAATTATTTGGTTAAGTAAAAGTTATGAATCATTAACTTTTGCAATTCTGCTCAAAAAATCGCTTTTACCGAAACATTCTTTCCGGGTTGGAGTCTATATATGAAAGAATTTCTTCACCGAGGCAAAAGGACCGGATCAATACAGTGTCAGCCCCAAGCACATTCACGATACCAGCCAGTGACACGCCCACAAGCGTTCACGGTATTAGAATGCAGACGCTCAGCCGTTATTGCGCATCGCCAAGGTTATTTAGACCCCATGCCCTCGCATTGATCTTGCTGGCAATCACAGTTGCATTGTGGGGTTATAGTTACAAACTCTCGCTTTATCATCGCCATACGCCCGCATCTTCCCGGATTCCGGTTGCGAAATTATGGATTGAGCCGCGTAGCGCAACTATAGCGGCAGCTTCCACTCTCAATATCAAATCGCATCTACTTCCAGTTGCACAGGTTTTCCTCGATCCGATTCAGCAATTTCCCCGCCTTACCCTCGCGATCAACTGCATCTTTCCCAAGTCTAGGCGTGGCATTACATATTTCGATTATTTAATACCTTTCCGTTCTCCCCCTCCACAACTCATTTCACAGGCATAGTTGGCACTACGGTTCCGTGTCTTGATTGGCACAAATACCGTTTGCTCTGAAACGTACTTCTCATCGAAGCGTTTTCTCAGTGGAGGTAAATTCCATGGATTTTTTGTGGTTGCTGCTTGCAAGAATGCAGGCAGTTCCTATGTATTACGCGTGGATGTTCAAGCAGTCTGAACGGCTTGAACTCTGCGACGGCTTATCACCAGTTTCCAAACCGCCGCGTCAATTTCAGGAACTCGGGGATCCGTCCCGGGGACAAACCCGCATGATTGAGCGGATTTCGATCGGCGAGTTCATGATGGTTCTTGAAAAGTGTCGCAATCTCATCGTCATCGATCTCAGGTCAGGCAAGAACTTTACACAATTTCCTGTTCCTTTTGTGACCGTGATGCGAGTCAGACCGCATGAATTGCTCAACGTATTGAAGTGGCTCCCCGCAGACCGAACGCTAGTTTTTTGTGGCGCTTCAAACTTCAGCACCATCCTGATTGAATCCAGCCGTTGCATGCAGGGTTCAGCGCCTCTTTACGTTCTTGAAGGCGATCTTCGCCTCTTGGAGGTTGCATGAACAAACTCTGTGACATTTCAACTTCTCCCAACAAAATTCCCGCGAGAGTTGTGGGCCGCAGGCATTTACGTATGGCTTCGGCTTTCCATGTTCTCTCTATCGGCACAGTAGATCGTGGCAGCATGGTTCACGATGCGCTCTTGAATGGACGAGACTTCCACCTCACGATTGCGACTGATTACCGGGTGTTGTGGGCACAGCCAAAGCTCAATTCCATGCAGATTGCAATCGTGCACAATACACTCTCAACTTTTGAAATGGAAGCAGCATGCCGGTTGATACGACGACGCTGGCCTCTGGCAAGAATCCTCGCGGTTCTTGACCGGGATAGCCATCTCGATGGTGCTTTGTACGACGACCGCGTAACGCCAAACCTTTTACCCGACGTCTTGCTTGCCGCAGTTTTGCGACTCACGGGAGGGTGGAATGAATGGAGGTTCTCAATTGCAAATCTCTAGCACAGGAGGTCCAGATATGTCAGGTAAATCAATTTTGAATGAAGGCAGTCAGTTGGAATGCAAATTGGATCCAACTGCTGATCCAGATGCCGAATCAAGTACGAGCGTTAGCGACGAAAGACTTGCTGAGTTTCTTGATGTATCTCAGCAGCGCCGGACGCAACTACTGTGGCTCGCCCGGCGTTATGCAAATACTCGTGAGGAAGCCGAAGACATCGTGCAGGAGGCCCTGATGAAGGCGTTCAGGCACCTTGCAAAATTTCGCGGCGACTCTCATATGGGAACATGGCTCGGGGTTATCGTCTTGAACGTCGGTCGCGAATGGGTAAGAAGCCGAAAAGAGCCGGCTTACCTGCCGCTTGAGTATCTTCGCAATGAAGGTGAAGATACAGTCGTGATCGATCCTCCTGATCCTTGCCTCAATCCAGAGCAGAGGTTGGAGCGCAGGGAGATGGAGAATATCCTGTACTCGGAAATAGAAGGACTCAACTCTGTCTGCAAGAGCGCTATTCAGTTGTGCGCGCTTGACGGCCTTTCGCACCTTGAAGCAGCCAATGTGCTTGATGTCAATGTTTACACCATCAAGTCGCGCATCTTTCACGCTAAACGAATGTTGAAGCGAAAAGTATCACTGCGTGCTGGCGTTCAAAATGCTTTGAAGCGCTCCAGTGTGCCTCAACTGTTATGTACCAGTTCGTAACTGAGTCAACCAACATAACGCAGCGGAGTATGTTGAATCAGAGCAGCATACTCCGATGCACAACTTGTGGAATTAGTTCCGTGTATTATCGCCACAAATTTATCCACTGGAATTGCCTGCTTGGTGTGCCCCGGTCGCTATGCGGGCTTGTTCATATTTGAGCTGGACCAGGCTGCCGGAAGGCCGCATACATCAGAGAACGGATTGGCAAAGATCATCATCGCCACTGTGAGCAAAAAAAATCTACGGAGTATGCGACTTGAAGCTGACCGGGGTTATTTTCGCCGGGATTTTTCTTCGCCCGTTGTACTTGTGAGCAGCGTCTGGCTGATGGTGTCGAGCAGCACACCAGATGGGTCGCTTTCGTGATCCCAGTACATGACGCCGCCTAACTTCTGATTGAGCACATAACGGCATTTAGCGGCAAGCGACTCTGGATCTTCATAGGAGACGAAGACTTGAGTCGTTGCATTGTAAAGATATGGAGCTGAAGCGATGGGGTCCCAATAGCGAATGAATCCATGATCGAGCATGGTTGTCGTGATGATGCTATAGGGCGGATTAGCATGCGGAACTGGCTTGCCGGGTTGCAGGTAGCCATGATCGAGGTCAGCGACCTGACCCCACATATGACCATAGAAAGGCACGCCGAGGATGATTTTTTTCGCCGGGACTCCTGCCTTCTCAAAGGCATGAACTGACGCGTCAGCAGAGTAGTTCCTGATGTCGGCGGGGTTAGTAAACAACGGCGCGTGGTGGCCGGTGAGCGGCTCAGAACCGGGCTCAACATAGTCGTAAGCCATCAGGTTCACAGTATCGACGTACTCTTGCACCTTGCTCATCTCGGTGTGCGCCAGGTATTCATTCGAGGCCCCTGCGGCGATGGTGAGGTAAAGTCTTCGGTGTGTCCTCGCGGATTCCTGATCGAAGCGAAGGCGCAATTCCTTGAGCAGCAGAATACAGTTTTGCCCGTCAACATTGCGGAAGTTGCGCGAGGAGCCGGCCATGCCGGGAAACTCCCAATCAACGTCGAGCCCATCGAGTTCGTAGCGCGCCAGAAACTCCATCACGCTGTCAATGAAAATATGTCTGCTTTGCGCCGTGAGCGCAACATCAGAAAAGTGCGATGACCATAGCCATCCGCCAACTGAGACAAGAACAGTGAAAGAAGGATTTTGTTTTCTGAGCTGGGTCAGTGCGGCGAAATTTGCCTCATCTGATTTGTAACCGGTCACCATACGGCCATCTTTGATGTTGGCAAAAGCGTAATTGACACGCGTGAGCTTGTGCGGGTCAACCTCTCCTGGTTGCAAAGTAGCATCTGGTTTGAAGACGTAGCCAACGATGATTGGCGCGGAGGATTGAGCAACCGCATTGCTGATGAAAGGCAGAGTCAGAGCGCTAAGCAGGAGAGCGGCAGATAGGAAGCGATTGCGACGCTGGAACATGGAAGCCTCTCAATAAAACTAACAAAGGTGCGGGCTTCACTACGAATTTTTATTTTTGCACTTATGCCAAAACGGGTGCAGGCTTGGCAAGCAATGCGCCAAGCGCGCAGCTAGCCATGCGCGCCAACTCGCCGTCAGCGCGACTGGTGAGCACAATTGGAACTTTGGCGCCGACCACAACTCCTGCGGCCAATGCGCCGGCCAAATACTGAAGTTCTTTGAAGAGAATATTGCCTGCTTCGAGATTAGGAACCATCAGGAGATCAACATCTCCTGAAACCAGTGATTCAATCTTTTTGATGCGCGCCGCATCGCTCGAAATTGCATTGTCGAATGCGAGCGGTCCGTCGACGATTGCGCCGGTAATCTGACCACGATCCACCATTTTGCAGAGCGCCGCAGCATCGAGCGTTGAGGGTATTGC
>DAHXOQ010000132.1 GCA_027364815.1 Acidobacteriaceae bacterium
CCGTAGGGCCGGCCGCAACCTCCCCAAACAGTACGCGAATCATCATCTATCTGCTGCATTTCAAATTGTTGGCCGGTGACCGCCAATTGGAAAGATTTTGGTCAACATAAAAGCGGTTATAAGGAAGTTGTGGCAGGAGATACATCATGTACTATTTTCGAGCCGCAACTTTTGAGATAAACATTGCAACGATCGGTTGGAGACCTATGCGCAAGTTAAGCAATTCGGTAGCAAACCTCGCAACTTTGTTCTAAGCTTTCTCCATGACAAATCAGACATCCTATACGGCCAACACACGTGAAATCGCAGTCAGCGTTGAGCCAACTTACCTCGAGGAGAGATCATCGCCGGAAAACTCGCAATATTTTTGGGCGTATCGTGTGCGCATCGAGAATCATGGGCCGCAAACCGTGCAGTTGCTCAGCCGCCACTGGATGATCTCAAATGCCCGTGGCGAATTGACTGAGGTCAAGGGACCAGGTGTCGTCGGCGAGCAACCCATCCTCAAGCCCGGCGAAAGCTTTGAATATACCAGCGGCGCGCCTCTCGACACACCCTCGGGGATGATGGGCGGCGCTTACCAGATGGAGACGGAAAGTGGAGAGCGCTTTGACATTGAGATACCAACCTTCTCGCTTCTTCTTCCGAATCCAGATCGTCCGAATCACGGCGAATTACTGAATTAAAAAACTGCGGTCATAGATTCGGGATCGAGAACTAGGGTTTGTAACGAGTGCAATCCTCGCATTTTCCAGGCGAAGAGAGGGATTCTAGCTTTTAAATATCAACATTGGCTCTATCTTCTTCAATCGTCATTATCCATTCGCCAAAATACCTATCTGCCTTGTACCGTGGTCCATACCGGTGACCATCTGCATATTGCCATTGCAGTTCTGCCAGTTATCTCTCTTTAAGTGTCTCTATCTTGAATGGAATTTCCCTGGCAAGAAAACGCTTATCGTCTCTCTCTCTCTGAATGTTCCTGCCAAGTTTGTGAGCGCTGTGTAAACCACATCTTGCTTCATGCAACTGGGATGAAGCATCTTGTATGAATGAGAGAGAGCGGAGGGGAATTGTGGACGAAGTGGCGATGGACAATCCCGCCCCAGCGGCCTACCACTGCACTCCGGGATAGAGGCTAGGCAATCGCAGCACACGATACTGCTCGGAATTTGGCGTCGAGCCTTCCCATTCCACCTGAGTGGCTTGCGGATTCAACTCCTGCACTATCGCTCCTTTCGTCGTGGCGCAAAAGTCCACCTGTGTATCTCCATTCTCCAGCAGTTGCGCTTGGCCTCCAAAGTAGCTGTAATACTGCGGTCCAGGCGCGTAATGAGTCAGCATCGTCGCCGTCCTGTTGTTCTCATTCAACTCCAGAACCGTCATCGTCGAGTAGCAACTCGGGTTTACAGCCGCGCCGGGAGGGCACTGGACCTGTCCGGTTGGAAAGACCCGGTCGTTTCCGTTGTCCATCATGCCCAACTTAAAGTCCCCTGTCGTGTTGAACGAGAAATAATTCATCCCATGCTGCGCGTAGAACCAGTCGGTCGGTGCCGTTGCCCCCTGCAGGGTGAAGTCCCCTTGATAGCCCAGCGTCCACAGAATCTTTCCCGAGCCAGTGCCATCCAGGTAATCGATCTTCAGAATCCAGTTCTGATGGCGAATCGAGAGCAGCAGGTTATGGTCATCGCTCGAATAGAGCATTGCATTGGAATGCGTCCAGTCCGGAAAGTTCATGGGCCGGCGATTCACATCCAGGTGGTCAAAGGTATTCCAAACCCAGTCGGGTATCAGGTTCTGGTCCACATCGACCAATACATCGCCGATGATGGAGTCCGTTCCCGTACACCCCGGAATATCCGCGCAGTTTTTGACCATGGAGGTTAGCAAAAGCCAGTGGCCGTTGGGTAACGCCAGCACATCATGGTGAAAATATTGCAAAGAATAGGTGTTGCCACTCGCATCCCGCAGGTTGGAGGCGGCCATCTCCTGGTCCAGCGTAGTCATGGACAGGTCGCGAACGATATTTCCCGCCAGGTCAATCTCACGCACGTCATCCGAGCCCACCGTCCCTCCCGAGGAGGTATTGTTGCCTGTGGCGGGCGAAGCCATCGTCAGCATGTTCCCGTTGGGAAGCAGTTGAATGCTCTGTAGCCGATCCTCAGCCGAGAGGTGCTTGAAGGTGTAGGTCCAGATCACATTGCCATTCAGATCGGGCGCGAATGCGCTGGAGAGATTTCCCGGCAAAAATGTATTCCACAACTGGATTCCGGGCTGCGGATTTCCGCCCGCGATTGGCGTCACCTGTAGCGCGGCGAGTGTCGGCGTCTGCCCGGTTGTGCACGTGTGGTCGCTGTCGGTGTAGCGCGCCCCGTGGTCCAGCGTCACCTGCGCCGGCATGGGGTACAGCGTCTGCGCCAGCATTCCGGCCACATAAATCGGCACGTATCCACCGTAGGGAGACGGTGTGCGCGCCTGCCATGTACTCTGTCCATACTCCGTCGTCTTGCCAAACTGGATGGAGATCTGGCCAGGCGCTGGAAGGTAAATCGCGTACTGCGCCACCTGTGGATTTCCTGTCGCATCTGGGCAAGCAATATGCGCGGGCTGGATCAGCGCTACCACCGAGGTTGCGTAGTTCTGCGATGGCGAGCTGGCCAGCTCCGCCGTCACCGTTACATTTTCGCTCAGACCCATGGTCGCCGGTGCCGTGTAATTGCCCAGGGCGTCCACCGTGCCCGTTGCAGAGCTGCCGCCTGCGACACCGTTCACCAGCCACTGCAATGTGCCGCCGCCAATCACCGCCGCCTTGAACGGATAGCTCTGCCCCGGCGCCAAAGCAATGTACGACGGCGTGATCGTTACCGTTCCGCTCTGGGTCGCGGTCGGAGGAGCGGTGGTCGGCGGGGGCGGGTCGTACGGAGGTGCGATGCTTTTTGGGGAATTGCCGCCACACCCCGCCAAACTCCACGCACAAAGCACAGCGAGCAAACCCATCCTCGGCATCGCACGCCATCCCCTGACCGAACCCCGCTCTTCGCTCGCCGGTTGAGAGCCCACTCCGCAGTGCTTCTTCATCTCGTTCACTCGATCCTCGCTCGAAAAGGTCCAGTACCACGGCCGTTTGACGTGGTAATGGATGGAAGGTAGCGTCGGTCTGCTGACCCGCTATTGTGTGGGCGTCCCCGCACACTTATGTCCATAATAAAGGTCCAATTCAAGTGCATCAGGCAATTACTCTACAACAATATGACTTATCAGATGTATACGCATAGGCTTGCAGATCATTACTCCCATTTGAGTCACAATAGAGTTGTAAAGGAATACTCCATGCCCAGCACAGCATCCCTCAGTCCCTCAGTCCCTTTGTCCCTGTACTTTTCCATGATGGCTAACCAATTAGTAAACATCCGCACCCACAAAAACACCTTTAGTATCAATTCTTCAATAACTTGCACCGCAAAAAATCTTCAAATAAGCACCTGAATTTTTTAAAAATCGACTGTGAAACTGTGACAACCCGCCTAACCCATTCAAGTAATTAAACTTACCGCACCACAATTCAAGAAAATCCTCAAATACACAGCCCCTGTGAAACTGTGACAATCCCCTTCTACATATTGCGCCTATACTGCCCGCCCACCGTGAAGAGCGCATCGGTAATCTGCCCCAGAGAGCAGACCCGCACCGTCTCCATCAGTTTTGCAAAAACATTCTCTTCATGAATAGCCGCTTGCTGCAGCGCCGCCAGCATTGCCGGACACTCAGCCGCGTGACGCGCTTGAAAATCCTTGAGCCGCGTCAACTGCGATTGCTTTTCTTCATCGCTGGAGCGTGCCAACTCAATGTGCTGCATACCGGCGGGCGCTTCCGTTTTGAGGAAGGTGTTGACGCCGATGATGGGCAAAGTACCGTCATGTTTCCGATGCTCATAAAGCATGGACTCATCCTGAATTTTGCTGCGCTGATAGCCCGTCTCCATGGCACCGAGCACCCCGCCTCGATCGGCAATGCGCTTGAATTCCAGAAGCACCGCTTCTTCCACCAGGTCAGTCAACTCCTCGATGATGAAGCTGCCCTGATTGGGATTTTCATTTTTAGCCAGTCCCCATTCACGATTAATGATCAATTGAATGGCCAGTGCCCGCCGCACTGATTCATCAGTTGGCGTGGTGATGGCCTCGTCGTAGGCGTTGGTGTGCAGCGAATTGCAGTTATCGTAAATGGCAATCAGCGCCTGCAGCGTGGTGCGGATATCGTTGAAGTCGATTTCCTGCGCGTGCAGGGAGCGGCCGGAAGTCTGAATGTGATATTTGAGTTTTTGTGAGCGCTCATTGGCATGATATTTCTCGCGCATCGCAACGGCCCAAATACGCCGCGCAACCCGGCCCAGCACCGCGTACTCCGGATCCATGCCATTGGAAAAGAAGAAGGAAAGGTTGGGCGCAAAATCGTCAATCTTCATTCCGCGCTCCAGATAGGCTTCCACATAAGTAAAGCCGTTGGCGAGCGTGAAAGCCAACTGCGAGATCGGATTGGCGCCGGCCTCGGCGATGTGATAGCCGGAGATGGATACCGAATAAAAATTGTGTACCTTGTGCTGAACAAAATACTCCTGAACGTCTCCCATCACTTTCAGTGAAAATTCAGTGGAGAAGATGCAGGTGTTCTGTCCCTGATCTTCTTTGAGGATGTCAGCCTGTACGGTGCCGCGCGCATTTTCCAGCACGCGCGTTTTGATTTCAGCGGCCTCGTCCTCGGTCGGCTCACGTTTGGTTGCCTCGCGGAATTTCTCCAGTTGCTGATCGATGGCGGCATTCATGAACATGGCCAGAATCGTGGGTGCGGGACCATTGATGGTCATCGAGACCGAGGTTGCCGGATCGCATAAGTCGAAGCCGCTGTATAAGACTTTCATATCGTCCAGCGTGGCAATCGAGACACCGGAGTTGCCTATCTTTCCGTAGATGTCGGGGCGCAACGCAGGGTCAGCACCGTAGAGCGTCACCGAATCGAAGGCGGTGGAAAGTCGTTTGGCGGGCATACCAGCCGAGAGCAGCTTGAAGCGGCGATTGGTGCGGAATGGATCGCCCTCCCCGGCAAACATCCGGGTGGGATCCTCGTTCTCGCGCTTGAAGGCAAAGACGCCGGCCGTGTACGGGAAGAAACCGGGTAGGTTATCCAACATCAGCCAGCGCAGGATCTCGCCGTGATCCACAAAGCGCGGCAGAGAAACTTTGCGGATTTTTGTTCCCGACAAGCTGGTGGAGACGAGTTGTGTGTGTATCTCTTTGCCGCGACTTTTGACTCCGTGATGATCACCGGCATAGGTGGCTTGCAATTGCGGCCATTGGTCGAGTAGCTTTGCAGCGCCGGGGTCGAGTTGTGCATTGCGTTCGCTGAGCACCTCATTCAGGTTCGCTAGTTCGTTGCTCTTGCCGGCATCGGTCAACATGCGAATGGAAGCTTCAAGTTGCTGGCGTTCGCGCGCGAGCTTGACTTGCCGGGCAACAAATTTGTGATAGCCGTGCACAGTGTCGGCTATCTCCGCCAGGTAGCGGCTGCGCTCGGGCGGAATGATGGCGTTCTTGCCGGATGAAAACTTGACGTTGGCAGCGGCAAGTTTGCCGGCTTTCACAGGCAGGCCGAGTGCTGCCAATCTCGGCAACAAGCCCAGGTACAACGCGGTAACGCCGTCGTCATTGAAGCGCGAAGCCTGGGTGCCATAGACCGGCATTTCATCCAGCGGCTGATTCCAGAGTTCGTGGTTGCGCTGCAGCTGTTTGGAGACATCACGCAACGCGTCCTGTGCTCCCTTGCGGTCGAATTTGTTGATGGCGACAAAATCAGCAAAGTCCAGCATGCCGATTTTTTCCAGTTGCGATGCGGAGCCGAACTCCGGCGTCATAACATACAGGCTGAGATCAACCAGTGGCACGATTGCGGTGTCGCCCTGTCCGATACCGGAGGTCTCAACAATGATCAAATCGAATCCGGCTACTTTGCAGGCGGCAATCACATCGGGCAAAGCGGTCGAAATTTCTGAGCTTGCCTCGCGCGTTGCCAGCGAACGCATAAAGACGCGCTCCTTGCCGTTCCACGGCCCAATTGCGTTCATGCGGATGCGGTCGCCCAGCAGTGCGCCCCCGGTTTTGCGTCGCGAGGGATCAATTGAAATCATCGCAATCTTGAGGGCATCGTCCTGATCAAAACGAATGCGGCGAATTAACTCGTCGGTCAGCGACGATTTGCCCGCGCCGCCGGTTCCGGTGATGCCAAGGGTGGGCACAGTAACTGATTGAGCGGCCTTATGCAAAGCGGCTTTCAGCTCCGGAGTAGCTTTGCCATTTTCCAGAGCGGTGATGAACTGAGCCAGCGCGCGATGCGTTGCCGCTGCTTCGCCCTTCGTCAATGCAGACAAATTTGAGGGAGCCTTCTGCGCGAGATCGATGTCGCAAGCCTGAATCATCGAGAGGATCATGCCGTCGAGGCCCATCCGTTGGCCATCCTCGGGGCTGAAGATGTGCGTTACCCCATAGGCTTGCAATTCCTCGATCTCGGATGGAATGATGACTCCGCCGCCGCCACCAAATACTTTGATGGATTCGCCGCCTCGCTCCTTAAGCAGGTCGATCATGTAACGGAAAAATTCAATGTGGCCGCCCTGATAGCTGGAGACCGCAATTCCCTGCACATCTTCCTGCAATGCTGCGGTGACGATCTCGTCCACCGAGCGGTTGTGGCCGAGGTGAATCACCTCAGCGCCATGGGCCATCAAGATGCGGCGCATGATGTTGATGGATGCATCGTGACCATCGAAGAGCGAAGCTGCAGTGACAAAACGAACTTTATTTTCTGGTTTGTATCCGCTGTGCTTGCGGGCGATAGATAAGCCGGTCATGAGCGTCCTCTCAATTGCTCAGTGAAATCAAGGTATCAATCAATTCGGCAACTTAGGGGATCTCATAAACCGCAATTTCATTTCGGCTTTCGGCTGAGAATCAATATATCCCCCGGTTAGCTCCGCTCGCAATCTTATCGCATTTGTGCGCCTGGGAGAGGTGTTGAGGCGCAGGATGCTTGCAAAGGTACGTAGTAAGCTCAAAAAAAGCATTAAGTTGAGTAATCCGCGTTAATGGAGACGTATTGGTGAGTGAGGTCGGTGGTCCAGAAGGTGCAGCTTCCCTCGCCCTGGTGAAGTTGGATGTTGATGGTGAACGCGGGCTGACTGATGTAGTTGTGGGCAGATAGGGGGTCGTAGTCGGGATGGCGGCCTCCGTTCTGGCAGATGGGGAGCAGGCCGAAGTGGATATCTATTTTGTTGGGGTCTATATTGGCGCCTGAATAACCAATAGCCGCCATGAGACGGCCCCAGTTGGGATCCGAGCCGGCCCACGCGGTTTTGACGAGCGGGGAGTGGGCAATTGCTTTGGCGACCTTGAGAGCGTCGGCGTCAGTGGATGCGCCGGAGATTTGGAGTTCGACGACGTGCGTGCCGCCTTCACCGTCAGCGACGATTTGGCGGGCGAGAGAGGTGCAGACGTGGTCGAGAGCGTCAGCGAAGAGGTCATAGGCAGCGAGGGTGGAAGGCGAGATTGCAACGCCGGAAGCTCCGGAGGCAAGGAGGAGGACGGTGTCGTTGGTGGAGGTGTCGCCATCGACGGAGATGCGGTTAAAGCTTTTATTAACTGAGCACTGGAGGAGATTATTCAAGTCGGCGGGAGTGATGGCCGCGTCGGTGAGGATGTAAACGAGCATCGTTGCGTGAGGGAGGAGTTGGGGGTGGATCATGCCGGAGCCTTTGCAGACAGCTGCGATATGAATGCACTTCGAGCCGTCTTCGGCTGATGGAATTTCGACACGGGCGAAGGCTGTTTTTTCGACGAGGTCGGTGGTCATGATGGCCTGTGCGAGC
>DAHXOQ010000133.1 GCA_027364815.1 Acidobacteriaceae bacterium
GCTTCTGCGTCGGTCGCAAAATCCGCCGTGGTTGCCGTCTTGTAATCGCCGGTTGATTTGCCCACACCGCGCTTGTCGGCGCGCAGCACGGCAATGCCGCGGCGTGTAAGCGCATCAGCGAGAACCAGGAACGGCTTGTGTCCCAGTAAACTCTCATCGCGATCATGCGGCCCCGAGCCGCAAATCAACAGCACCGCCGGAAACGGTCCTTTGCCTTCAGGCAGCGTCAGCGTCGCAGCC
This sequence comes from Acidobacteriaceae bacterium, assembly GCA_027364815.1. GTDB lineage: Bacteria > Acidobacteriota > Terriglobia > Terriglobales > Acidobacteriaceae > CAIMNN01. The sequence goes on from DAHXOQ010000133.1 coordinate 241, forward strand.
AGCGTGTCGCCGCCGGCCTTGTTTTCGTACGTCACATCCTCTGCTTTGTAAGGGAAAGGCGGCTTCGGCGTCTGCGGACGCTTGCGCTCCACCTGCGCCCTCTCTGTCACGTGTGACAGCGCAAGCGGCATCGCATTTCCACTCTGCGAGAAAGTTCCTTCCATCGTTTTGCGGTCTGCGCTGAGTTTGCCAGAATACTTTGCTTCAATCGCAGAGATTTTGACGGTCAGATTCTCGCCCTCGAGTTTGACGGAGTCAGCAGGAATCCACTGCGGGCTCTGGTCTGGACTTTGCAGCGATCCTGTCAGCCCCGTCGGCGTCGTTGTGAGCCTGATGACGATGCGCAGCTTCATGGAGCTGATGGAGATTGAACCCACCCAGTCGCCATCAATTGACGCTGGCGGAGCCTGCGCCTGAATGAGTGGTGCAAACAGAAAAAGAGAGAGAAGCAGTGTAATAACGTGGCGTTTCATCCGTGTGACCTTTCAGAAAATCTAATCGCAGGATTATTGCATTACCAGAGTACACGCGAGTAGTGTTGGGCGTTGTGCGCATCTACCACCTAAATTGGACGGAATCTGTGCAAACCTCAGCAAAAAAGCCTACAATTTCTCTCATCATGGCTAAGATCTCAGAGAAAATCTTCGAAGTTGCCTGTCCGGATTGCGCTGCGATGATCCGCATTGATGGCGTCACCGGCGTCGTCATCAGCCACACACCCGCTCCCCGCAAGCGCATGTTTGAGGATCTTGAGACTGCGGCCAGCGCCATGCGCGCCCAGGATGAGCGCAAGGAGTCCATCTTCCGCCAATCCATGGAGGCCGAAAAAAACAAGGAAGATTTGCTCGAGAAGCGTTTCGCTGAAGCGCTGAGAAAAGCCAAGGACGCGCCTGAAGGTAAGCCCATCCGCGACTTCGATCTGGATTAGGCACCTGCGGTGCGGCAGACGCCTTCGGCTCTTTGTTGTAGGTAGTGACGCGTAACTGATTTATTTGCGCAAAAATTAAATTCCCAGCAGCCTGCGTCCCTCGGCACTAATCCGGTGCGCCGTCCACTTCGGCTCCCACACCAAGTCCACTTGCACTTTGCTCACACATTCAATCGAAGCCAGCCGGTTGTTCACCTGCTCAAAGATCAATCCCGACGCGGGGCAACTCGGCGTCGTCAGCGTCATCTCCACACGCACCCATTGCCGTGGCCACGCTGCCGTCGACGCCGGATCCGCTCCCGTCTCAACTTTATAGATAAGCCCCAGGTCAACCAGATTCAGCTTGACCTCAGGGTCAAAGCAATCGCACAACGCAGTCAACAATTCAGTTTCAGTCAGCATTAAAATCAGTTCTCAGTTCTCAGTTTACAGTTCTCGCTTCCATGCTCTCTATACGTGACCTGTTCCTTAGTCCCTTTGTCCCTTGGTCCCTGTTTTCTCCACTTCCTTCCGAATCTCATTCGCGTCGTCCACATCCTTCAACGCGGCAGCTTCCTTCTTCGTCTTTGGATGCGCAAGCTTCGCCTTCGCAGGATCAAAAACCTTCTTATCCGAAGCGACGAAATTGAACGCCCCATCATGCGCCGTCGAATCAAAGACTCCATCAATCTCGCCCGCCAGCGCGTCCTCCAGATTCAGCGGCCCCAGTCCCAGCAACTCGCTGATCGTCCGCGTAATCGATCCCATGCTTGTGTGATTGTGCGAGACCGCTCCCGGCTTCACCCACGGACTTGCAATCAGCAACACGCTGCGAGGCGCATCCACGTGATCCACGCCGCCCTGCGAATCATCCTCGGTTACAAAGAGCGCAGAGTCCTTCCAAATCGCATTCTTCGTTAACAAATCCACAATCTTTCCCAGCGCCAGATCGTTGTCTGCAACATACGATGCGCGGTAAGGGTACCCATCATCGGGCCGGCCCCCAGCAGTGTGGTCGTTGGGCAGACGAATCACCACAAACTCCGGAATTTTCCCCGCAGCCAATCGCCGCGTGAAGTCCTTTTCAAATTCAGCAAAGCGGTACTGATCCGGAATGCCGAGATTGAAGGTCGGATAGTGGCGATCGCTTCCCTCGAAAACAGGCTTCGGCAGCGGCGCATTCAAAAACAATCTATGCCCCTCCGGCTCGCTGCCATCCATCTCGTCAGAGCCTTCAATCTCCAGCCCCTCGCCGTAATTCAGCACGCCTTTTCCGCCCGCAACAATGTGCTCCCACAGCGAACCAAACTGCGGCTCATCCTCGGGCATCGGCGCATCTGTGCCGCCGAACATCGCACGCCGGCCGGGCTGCTCAGCTCCTGCAAAGTCGTGGCGCCGTCCGCCGTACCCTGAGGTCCACGCGGTATTGAAAAATGTTGTCGGGTTAATCCCGAATGCCCAGCGATGTCCATCCACTGAAACATCCGAATCAACAAAGTAGTTGTCGCTGATGGCAAACTGCCTGGCCAGCGCGTGCAGATTCGGCGTCACCTTCAAATGCTTTGCGTCTTTTGATTCCTCCGCCCAGCCATCAAGCCCAAAGCGCGCCAGCGACGCATCGCCATTCGCTCCGGCAACATCGCCCAGCACCTCGTCATAAGTCCGGTTCTCGCGAATCACAAAAAAGCAATGCATGATTCGCGGCAGCGCATCAGCTTTCAAGAGCGCCGCCTCGTTGTTCCCAACCACGCGCCTCGTCAGTTCCTCAGGCGCAGCCAGCTCGCCCAGGCGAATCACGCTCACGCTGCCAAGCTCCAGGCTGCCCACGTAAGTTGGCTGCTTCGGATCATGTCCCTTGCCGCCATTCGGCCCCGTGCCTTTGCCCTTTGTGTTGACCACGTACAGCGTCTTGCCATCCGGTGAAATCGCAACCGCCGTCGGATTCCAGCCCACAGGTATCTGCGCGTTGACCTTGAAGCCCGCCAGATCAACATCGGCAACCGCATCAATACCTGCTTCCGCAACATAAAGATGACCCGACGCAATCGCAACCCCGCTCGGCATCACTCCACGCAATGGCCGCCCCTTCGCGTCGACAAAGCGCTTGCCCGTGAAAGGGCTCAACTGAACCTTGCGCAGTATTTTATTTCCATCCGCAGAAATCTCATCGACCTCGTCTTCATGCGCAAGCGTCACATAAACGTGGTCCGCACTTGCAACCACGCCCGTCGGCGCTGCTCCGCCAATCGTCGCTCCAATCTTCTCCGTGATGCGCTCACCAAGCCTGAGCTTCGCCGTAATCACGGGCGACTTCGGATCGCGCACATCGTAGCTCCACAGCGAACTTCCGCGCGTCGAGTTCTCATCGCCCAGCGGCGCTATCGCATGGCCCTCAGCCGTTGTTCCTTCGCGCGCTTCTTTCGATGGGTAAGCCGTTGGCGCAAATTTCAATCCCGTATTCAGCTTGTCGTTCTTATCCGCGCCGCCAATCAGCTTGTACTCAAAGAGTCCCGTGTTCGTCACGTAAAGTCGCGTTCCATCCGGCGAAAGAGCCAGCCCAAACGGATAGCTCCCGGTCGGCACGCTCGAAATTATTTTCAGCGTCGCCGCATCCAGTATCACCACCCGCCAATTTCCCTGGTCCAGCGCGTAGAGCGTGCGGCCATCCGGCGAAGCTATCAGCGTTGCGGCAAAGCTGTCTTCAAATTTCTCTCCCGGCTTTCCATCCGCGACGCCGGCTTTTCCATTCTCGCTCGCTCCATTCAGGCTCGCTTCATGCAGCATCTTGAAATCCGCCGCGTTGTACGTCTTGATTTTCCCCGAGTCGCCTGATGCCAAATACAGCGTCTTCCCATCGAGCGAGTACGCAACGCCCGCATGCGTCTCAATCGACGGATCATTCTCGTGCCCCTCCGGATACCGCCGCACCTTCGGCGCATCACTCGTCGGCCCGTCAATCAAATTCAATGAGAATGGCCACCCAATTGACGGCACCGCCAACTCCCCGCCATCCGGCCTCACCGCCAGCGCAAATGGGTACGGCGCGACCGGTATCCAATTGCCCTCGGGCCGAATCTCTCTGCCATTCGGCAGCGTCGCGTGAACGCCGCTTTGCGCAGACGCAGTCAATGTTGCGATAGCGATCAGAATCATGGAGCCAACAGTCGATGGACGCATTGTGCTAACCTCTGTGCGATGTGTGTGTAAGATTGCAGCTACCAGTATCACGCATCGCCGACGTTGCTGCTTTAGAGGAAGTTGAAATTTGTAAGGTGATTGAGCGTTTGGCCGGAATTGACGTGGCGGGAGCCAGGAATTCGAATTCCGCTCAGTTCTAGGCGCAACCAAATTCCCGCTTCCAGCACCCGTTTTTGATTTGACTTGAATTCCCACCCGAATCGTCGTATCCTTGACAGTGCAGACGAGTTTGTCCGTCCAGTGCGTGTTTTTCCCGGCTGGCGGAGAGATGAGTGGGCTTACGGCCCACTTTTTATTTGGCGTAAAAACGGCCTGTTGGGCCGGGCGAAGGTCGCCGCAATAATCGCCACAAAGCGTTGATTCGAAAATGTTCTTCGAATCTGCAGCAAGCGCCGCTCGAAGTGCTTTTCGGCTTCAGCGGTAGGTCGGAGTCACGCTCTGAACTCGGGGTTAAGGGGTTTTAGAGCGCTACTTTCAGGCCTAACAGAGTTGGTTCAAGAAGGACGGATGGCAGTAGAGCTCGACAAAATTCGCGCAGCAGCCGATCGGGTCGCAGCCTCGCACGGGCTCAGTGTCGTCGATCTTGAAATGATCGGAAGCGGCAAAAGCCGTGTCCTCACTGTCTTCCTGGAGAAAAACACAGCCGGCCGCGCAAAAATGAAGGCCGAGCTGGCCGAAAAAATTGCAGCAGCCAAAGCAGCGGCAGATGCTGAAGGCGAAGCGGCTATCGAGTTTGAAGTTCCCGAGCGCCTGCTTGAAGGCCGGATGCCGATTGAGCATCTCTCCTTCATCACGCACGAAGATTGCGCAGAGTTCAGCCGTGAGTTTGGCGTTCTGCTCGACGTTGAAGATTTGATTCCCGGAGCCGAGTACACGCTTGAAGCCAGCTCGCCGGGATTGGATAGAAAGCTTTCCCGCGCTGAAGAGTTTGAGCGCTTCTCGGGCAGCCTGGTCAAGATTCAGACCTTCGAGCCGATCGCCGGAAATCGTCACTGGCAGGGAAGGTTGTTAGCAGCGCCGAAACTCGGCTTCATTGCCATCGATCTCGATGCCGTGAAGCAGAATTCCAAAAGCCGAAAGACCGGCGTCAAAAGTGTTGAAATTGAGATCAGCAACATTGAGAAAGCAAGATTGATCGCAGAGATTTAATGGTCGTTTGAGTTGAAAAAATTCGGAGCCAGTGCTCCGCTGAAGAAAAACAATTCCGCCGAGCATCATCCCCGCGGAAGAAGAGAAGGCAGAAGGTATGTCCAGCGCTTTGTACCAGAGCATCGAGATGCTGAGCAACGAGAAGAGCATCGACCCGCAGATCGTCGTCACGGCGATCGAAGAGGCCATTGCCCTTGCCACGCGCAAGTACTACAAGACCCAGGAAAACATGCGTGGTGAGTTGGACAAGGAAAAGGGCGAGATTCGCGCTTACGTCTACAAGACCGTCGTCGCCGATGACGAGCCAGTCGAAGACACTCTGAACACCATCACGCTCAGCGAGGCAAGCCAGTTGGCTCCGGGCGTTGAAGTAGGTTCCGAGATTCATCTCTATAAGGACACCACGCCACTCGGCCGCATCGCTGCGCAGCTCGCCAAGCAGGTCATCTTTCAAAAGGTACGCGAGGCCGAGCGCGACACCATCTTTAACGAGTACGCCCATCGCGAAAAGGAAGTCCTCAACGCGACCGTCAAGCGCATTGAAGGTCAGGACATCATCTTCGACCTCGGCAAAGCTGAAGCCCGCTGCCCCAAGCGTGAGCAATCGCGCATTGAAAATTTCGCCGTTGGCGAACGTGTGCGCGTGGTTCTGCTCAAGGTTGATCGCACCGCCAAGGGCCCACAGGTCATCGTCTCGCGCGCCGCTCCGGAGTTGGTCTCGAACCTCTTCCAGACTGAAGTTCCAGAGATTTACGACAACACGGTCACCATCCGCGCCATCGCCCGTGAAGCCGGCGAGCGCACCAAGATCGCTGTCATGAGCCGCGACAAGGACGTTGACCCGGTCGGCGCCTGCGTTGGAATGAAGGGCATGCGCGTACAGTCCATCATCCGCGAATTGCGCGGTGAAAAAATCGACATCATCGAATACAACGATGAGATCACCACCTTTGCCGAGAAAGCGTTGCAGCCCGCCAAGGTCAGCCGCGTTTCCATTACCGACCTCGGCGAAAAGCAGCTTGAAGTCATCGTCGACGACACCCAGCTCTCGCTTGCCATCGGCAAGAAGGGGCAGAACGTCCGCCTCGCCGCGCGTCTCCTCGGCTGGAAGATCGACATCAAGAGCGAAGAAGAAAAGCGCCAGGAAGTTGAGCAGCAGATGCAGGCTCTCTCCGGCGGTCCTTCAACCCCCATTGAACAGGTCACCGAGCTTGGTGAGGCGATCATCCAGAAGCTTGTCGCTGCCGGAATCACAACGGTTGAATCACTGGCCGATATGACACCCGAGCAGCTCGAAGAGATTCCCGGCATCGGCGAAAAGACACTTGAGAAGATCAGCGTCGCCGTGCGCCACTACTTCGGACAGTTTGAAGAGGGCGAGCAGCCCGCTGCATCGGTTGAAGCAACTGAGATCGACCCGGCAAACCAGGGCGAAGCTACAGTCGAGGGTGAAGCTGCTGAGAAGCCGGCGAAGAAGAAGCGTGCCAAGAAGGCCCTGACCGAAGCGGACACAGCAACTGAAGCCGAGGCAACGAAGGAAATCCCCAGCGAAGTTGACCCGGACGAAAAGATTCTGGATCAGGTTGCCGACCAGGAAGAGGCTGAAGCGGAGAATTCCGCCGAAGTTCTTGAAGAAGCGGAGTCTGTCCTTGAGGTACAAGAAGAGGACGCTGAAGAAGCCGCAACCGACGAGATGGCTGAAGAAAAAATTGAGGGCGGCGAGTAGTATGTGCCGCGCAAGAATAAGCAAAGCAGTCACAAGCAACACATTTGAACGTAACCGAAACAATGCAACCATCCCCAACCGCGAGGATTTTATGAAGATCTAGCGGATTCCGGGGAGCAAGAATTGAAAAGAGGCGGATGAGTAAGGTTCGAATCAACGATCTCGCGCGTGAGCTTGAAGTTAAAAGCCGTCAGATTCTCGACGTCTTGAATGAGTTGGGCATGGGAGCCGGCAAAACCCACTCCAGCTCCATTGAAGAGTCTGAGGCCACCAGGGTTCGTGCGCACTTTGACCCGGGCGCAAAGCCCAGCAGCTCCTCGTCTGCCTCCTCGGCCAGGAGCAGGCAGGTCATCGCTCCAAAAATTGACCTCTCCCACGTCTCCAAGCCAGGCGATGTTCTCAAAGCCGTTCTGGCCAAGAAGCAGGCCGAGGCTGGTGGAAGTCAAGCGCCGCCGCCCATTGTCAAGGTCGCCCCGCCGGTGGTCGCAGTCAAAAAGACTCCGCCCGCTGTTGCCGCCGCGCCTCCCGCTGTTGCAGTCGCACCAGCCAAGCCCGCCCAGTCAGTCAAGTCCGCTGAACCGGAAAAGCCCGCAACTCCAGCGCCGCGCAAGATTGTTCCGCAGCCGCGTCAGGCTCCAAATATCGTCACCCCGGCCGCCACCGTCGCCGCCCCGGCCATCGCCAGC
>DAHXOQ010000134.1 GCA_027364815.1 Acidobacteriaceae bacterium
GCAGACCTGATGGCGCTGGACATTGGCCCCGCTACGACCGATCTCTTCGCCAAAGAGATTTCCGATGCGCGCACTATCCTGTGGAACGGCCCGATGGGCGTCTTCGAGCTTGCGCCGTTTGCACACGGAACCAACGCCATTGCGGAATGCGTCGCGGCCAATCGGGATGCCACGAGCATCGTCGGCGGCGGAGACTCGGTGGCGGCGGTCCATCAGGCTGGGGTTGCCGACAAGATCACCCACATCTCCACCGGCGGCGGAGCCAGCCTCGAATTCCTCGAAGGCAAAAAACTCCCCGGCGTTGAAGCGCTGACCAACAAGTAGCACTTGCGGTGCGGCCAACTCGCCTTCGGCGGGAAGTTAGTTGTTAGTTTCTTGGTTTTCACGTTGCAACAAAAAGTCCCGTATCCGTCGCCAACCAGCACGGATACGGGCTTTTGAATGATCATCGAAAAGAACTCCATTTAATCTTTCACCGGCATTTTCATATCACGGTATACTTTAAATGTGGAGATCACGTACGACCCGAAGAAAAACTAGCGCAATCTACGAGAGCGCGGCTTCGGCTTCGAACTCGTAGAAAATTTTAATTTCTCTACTGCCATATACAGAGTCGATGCACGCAAGGATTACGGCGAAGTGCGCATTCGATCTCTGGGGTTTATCGGGGACGTGATTTATGCACTGGTTTTTACGATGCGCGGGGATGTATTGCGTGTCATCAGTTTGAGAAGGGCAAGTCGTAAGGAGAGACAATTGTATGCAAAAGCCAAATCCTGAACTGCTCGACAAAGAAAATCCCGAATGGACGAATGAAGACTTCGCCAAGGCTGTTCCATTCTCTGGTCTGCCTGCTGATTTGCAAACGCTACTCAGCTCGCCGAAGATCATTGTCCCTGACGCCAAGAAATCCTCAACACACAAACCCGCGGCGTAAGCAGTTGAATCATTCGTCGTAGTCGCTCATCAAAATATGAAATCAAATACGCGCTCCCCGCTTATTCCCGAGTTGTAAGCCGAACTCGACGCACACTCCACAATACCGGAGAGTGAAATCGACACAACGGAAATGTCTACCATCTCCGATTGGTTCAAGGCTGCACGTGGCGCTCCAGGACAACGCAGCTTCAGCGCTTCTTCAAAAACGTTCCCCTTTCAAGTTCGCTGAATGCCTGCTGCAATTGTTCCTGAGTGTTCATGACGATCGGGCCGTACCAGGCTACAGGTTCTTCAAGTGGCCTGCCCGAGACGAGCAGAAAGCGGATTCCATCTTCTCCCGCTTGCACCGTGACTTCATCCCCACTATCAAAAAGTACAAGCGAGCGGTTGTCTGCAACCGTAGGCGGATTTGTCTCCAGCCATTGCACTCCTTCAGTAGGCACCGCGAGGGGGGCAGAGGCGTTGCAGAATTTGCCCGATCCCCCGAAGACATAAGCAAACGCGTGCCGCATGGACTCTACGGGGAGTGTCTTTCTGCGCCCCGGCGCAACAGAGACATCAATGTAAGTCGGGTTGGTTGCAATGCCATCGACAGGACCAACCTTACCCCAAAAATCTCCGCAGACTACACGCACTTCAGTTCCGTCGTCGTCTTTGATTTCAGGAATCTCGAAAGCTTTTATTTCCTGGTAGCGCGGCGGCGTCATCTTCTGCGATGCAGGCAGGTTCGCCCACAACTGAAATCCATGCATGCGTCCCGCTGCATCACCCTTTGGCATCTCCTGGTGGATGATTCCACTCCCCGCAGTCATCCACTGAATGTCTCCAGCGCCAATGGCGCCTTTGTTTCCCATGCTGTCGCCATGCTCCACCGTTCCGGCAAGGACATACGTGATGGTTTCAATCCCGCGGTGAGGATGCCACGGGAAGCCGGCCAGATAATCCGCCTCAACTTCATTGCGAAAGTCGTCGAGCAAAAGAAACGGGTCGAACTCCGAGGTATTGCCGAAGCCGAAGGCGCGGCGCAAATGAACGCCCGCGCCTTCAAGTGTTGGTTTGGATTGGATGAGACGCTTTACCGGGCGAATGGACATGTTTGCCTCCTGCGCTGAGCGCATGCCTTCAGGAAGAATTGGAATTTATCATATTGCAGGTGACGCTGTATTCGAAATTACCTATAAACCTCTCTCCGATTTCCAATCTGCAAAACCAGAATCCGCATCAAGCCATCTTCCAAATCGCAAATGATTCTGTAATCGCCTACGCGATAACACCACAGCTCACCGAGTTCTCCTTTCAGCGCTTTCCCCAACCGTCGCGGGTCATCATCTTTCGCTATGCGCTCTTCGAGAAAATCAAATACACGCTTCGCCACAGGCTTATCGAGCTTGCGGAGTTGCTTCCTTGCACTCTCGGCAAATTCAAGCGTCCAGGCCAAGTGAGTTCCTTATCTCCGCAGCCATATAAACCTTTTCCTTGCCCGCACGCACACGGTCGCGAACTTCCATGGCCATGTAATATGCCTCCATCTCGGAGATCCCCTCTTCAATCATTTCCCGGAGATAGAACGCCTTCGAACGACCAGTCTTCGTAGCCAGCCGATCCAGCCGACTTGAAAGCTCCGGTGAAAGCCTTACTGAAGTTGCCATCATTTAACCTCCGATGAATACATGTATTCATTCTACTCCAACTCCCATGCTTTACTCTCATTGAGGAGCATCACCATGCCCTACTACACCCGCGTCCTCTCTAAAGACCCCGACTTCCCCGCCTTTGAAGACCTGCTCTCAAAGATTGCAGTCGACCACCCCGAGTTCAAACTCTCCATCGAATCCGGCGACGAAGATGCGTGGGAATCGCTGCTTCTTGCGAGCCTCGACAACGTTGAAGTCGCGCTCCTCGAACGCCTTCCCGTCTTCCCCGGCTCCATCGGCGAAGATGAGATCGCCGACTTCCGCGAAGAAATCCGCGAAGCCCAACCTGAATCCGGCGCACTCTGGCTTGCCGAGTACCTTGAAGAGGTCAAAACAATTTACTCCATTCAGCATCTGCAAGGCGCCTTCACAGAGGAGGGCAGCAACGCGCTCCACGCCTTGCGCTCAACCCTCTGGGAGCGCGGCGATGCCATCATTCAGGCTGACAACGAAGGCTTCACCAACGAGGATGGCTACCACATACTCTGGCAATTTTCTGATTCCGTCACCGGCCCCTGGAATATGGGCATCCTTCAGGACGACACGTGGTACCACTTCACCATGGACCTCGGCGACCCCGGCCAACGCGAAGCTTTCCTCGCCGGCTAACTCGCCTCGGACGTCACTCCCATCCAGGGCGCTGGCCCGCTGATTTAATCGGTATCAATCCAATCAGCTCAAAATTCACACCGATGCATCCATCACTCTGAACTTCCCGCTGCCGCCCATCGCCAGCAGCGTCTGATCCGCCGTGCCTAGCGTTGCCCCCAGCTTCCTCGCCGTTGCCACGAGAATTCTGTCCGCCGGGTCCGAGTGCATCTCCCACGGCAACCGTGTGCTCTCAACTGCTATCTCCGGCGTCAGCGGCCACAGCCGAAGACCTGGAAGCGATAATGCAGTTTTCATCCACTCATGGATATCGCGGTAGAGCTCGATCCGCTTTTTGCTGACCAACAAAGCAATTTCCCACGGCGTTATCGCAGATACAACGGCGCGGTCCTCACTGCACGCCTGCCTTATCTCATCACCAGCATGCGCTCCCAGCTTCGGATCGCCAAACATCATCCACACCAGCACATGTGTATCAATCACCAATACGGGTGAACTCCAAAACTCAAATTCCGGGCGGCCTGATGCACCACTCACTTCATTGCCTCCCACTCAACATCGAGCGGCGAGATGATATCGCCCAAGATCACACCGCTGCCACGCATTGAACCGACAAACTCTGCTTCAGCAGGCATAGGAATCACTCGCGCCACCGGCTTCCCATGCTTGGTAATCACCAGCGTCTCTCGCGTCTCTGCTACCTCGTCCAGCAGTTTCAGGCACTTTGCCTTGAACTCGCCCGCTCCGATCGTCGCCTGCATAAATTACTCCTATAGTCACTGACTATGGTCATATTTTACTACAATTCGACCCAAAAATCCAATATCGATAAACACCTAAACATCTAAACGCATATGTGTTTATGTGTTTAGATGTATACTCCCTTCAGGAGCTTCCCAATGTCGACCACCCCCACCACCCGCTGGAACCTCGTCGTCTCCAAAGAAACCGACAAATCCCTGCGCCAATTTCTTGCCTATCAAGGCGGCGGCAAAAAAGGCGACCTTTCTCGATTTGTTGAGGAAGCTGTCAGAGAACGCGTCTTTGAGATGACGGCTCAGTCAATCAAGGAGGAGAATACCTCCAGGACCGAAGAAGAGATTGAGTTGATTGTTGAAGAAGCTCTTAAATGGGCGCGGGCTAACTAATGCTCGTCGTCCTCGATTCGAACGTGCTCTTGAGTGCATTGATTTCGCCTATCGGCCCGCCTGGGCAACTCTACAAAGCCTGGCGTGCGAAGCGCTTCATTCTGATTACTTGTCGTACGCAAATTGAAGAAATTCGAAAAGCCAGCCGCTATCCTCATTTCCGCAGCACGCTGCAGCCACATCTTATTGGCGCTCTGATGAACAATCTCACTCGTGCTCAAATCTGCGCTGAACCGTTGCCCAATCTCCATACTGCATCCGATTCAACAGTCAGTTTTCTGTTAAATCTCACTGAAGTCTCGCATGCAAATTACTTAGTCACTGGTGATAAACGGTCTGGACTCTTGGAAATTAGAAAAGTTGGTTGCGCCAGTATTCTGACAGCCAGGCAGTTTTGCGAACAAATATTGCTTTAAAAAATCTCTTTCCCCACACCGCACCGTATTGTGCTCCCTATCACCTTCTACTGCACATCCATCCGATAAAATCTACCTGAGGAGTTATCAAACAATGGCCCGTAAAGCACTCATCGCCGCAAATTGGAAGATGTACAAAACACCCGTTGAAGCCAAGGCATTCGTCGATGCCTTTCTGCCCCTTGTCGCCGGTCATACCCGCGATGAGATTGCTCTCTTCCCATCGCCCGTCCTGCTGCCCTCGGTCATCTTTGCCGCCAAAGGGAGCAACGTCGCCATCGGCGCGCAGAACATCCACTTTGCTGAAGAGGGCGCATACACCGGCGAAACCTCGGTCGGCCAGCTCATCGCCATCGGCGGAACTCATACTTTGATCGGCCACTCCGAGCGCCGCCAGTACTTCGCCGAGACTGACGAAATCGTCAACAAAAAGCTCCACACCGCGCTCAAGCACAAAATCGTCCCCATCGTCTGCATCGGTGAAGTACTCGCCGAGCGCGAAGCCGGCAAAACCGCCGAAGTTCTGATCATGCAGATCAACGGAGCCTTTGCAGGAATCACTGCGGAAGCCGCAGCCCCCATCGTCATTGCCTACGAGCCCGTCTGGGCCATCGGCACTGGCAAAACCGCAACCCCTGAGATGGCCGCCGACGCGCACAAAATCATTCGCGCTGAAGTCGCCAAGCTTCTCGGGGCCCCAGTGGCCGCAGCCATGCGCATTCTCTACGGCGGCAGCGTCAAGCCGGACAACGCCACCAGCCTCCTTTCGCAGGAGGAAATCGACGGCGCACTCGTCGGCGGAGCCAGCCTCAAGCCAGACTCCTTCACCGCCATCGTCAAGTACTAATCAGCCGTCTCTGCACCGCCAAGCGCCGCCGTCTTCAATGACGGTGGCGCTTTTTGGCATCCCACACCAAACTTTAAGAATTGTGACCCGTCCAACTCAGTGATAACCTGAACCTATATCCTGGCTTGCTTTGGAGGTATTCATGTCCAGAAAGCCATTTCCCCTGACACTCATTCCAGCCATCGCTCTACTCGCGTTCATCCCCGGATGCAGCGGCGGCATGAATCGTACACTCGATTCCATCAGCATCTTCCCAATCACATCCAACAATGCGCCTTTCACATACCGAGCGACTGGCACTTACAACACATCGCCAATGACCGTGAACCCGCAATCGGTTTCGTGGTACATCATGGGCCCGGGCATTGACCCGCCACCGGCCGCTTACTCCCTTGCCACTGCGGCCTATACCGCGCAGCGCTGCGTGCAGATCCAAAACAAGAACCCGCTCACCTACACCGTCATTGCTCTCGCTCCGGCTGACCCCGCAGCGCCGAATTCAGGGCCCGTTCCCAGCCAGGTTTTTGAGGATTTGGTTATCACGCACACGATGACCATGGAGGGTGGCTACGTCTCCGCCGCCATTACAGTTACCTGCCCCTGATATTCGCTATTGTTCCAGCTCATGAAATCGCCAGAATGGCCTCCTCGCCGAGCATCTGGACAGCCTCCTTCACCGCCAAACGCCGCCGTCCTTTAATCAGTTGGCGCTTTTCTTTTGCATCAAGTTAAAATTCACCTCAGAATCTGAATTTGCAGTGTTCCAGATCACTTCGATTCAACAATCCGTAGTGGTAAGCTCATCCACTGTTTTGAGATTCATTTCAGCCCTTCACGTCAGGGCAAACGAGGCTTTCAATTATGCGCATTTCTGTAATTGCCGCTCTGCTTCTTCTCTGCACCGGCACGATTCTCGCACAATCAACCGCCGCACCCACCGCGCCGCCCGTCGTCAAAAGCTTTGACCTCACCGCCATCGACAAGACCGCCGACCCATGCACCGACTTCTATCAATACGCATGCGGCAACTGGGTCAAGAACAATCCCATCCCCGCCGATCAGGTTCGTTGGGCGCGCTCCTTCTCCATGCTGCGTGAGCGCAATCGTTACCTCCTCTGGCAGGAACTCGACGCCGCCTCCAAAAATCCCAAATCTCCGCTCCAAAAGCAGTTCGGCGACTACTACGCCGCTTGCATGAACACTGACCTCATCGAGCAGAAGGGCCTCACACCGCTCAAGCCAACCTGGGCTGAGATCGATGCCCTCCAATCCACCGCCGACCTCGCCAACCTGCTCGTCAACTTCACGCACCAGGGCACGAATGCAGGCTTCTTCGGCTTCGGCGTCAGCCAGGATGACAAGGACTCCTCCAAGCAAATCGCGCAGATCGGCCAGGGCGGACTCACTCTCCCTGATCGCGATTACTACATCGTCGATTCCAAGCGCTTCATCACCATCCGCGCTCAGTACACCGAGCACATCAAAAAAATGTTCACCCTCGCCGGCGAAAGCCCGGAAGAAGCCGCCAAAGACGCAGAGAACGTTCTGCGCATTGAAACCGCACTCGCCAAGGCCGAGATGAGCCGCACCGAAATGCGCGTCCCGGAGAACACTTACCACATCTATACTGTTGCAGATTTCTCAGCCCTCGCGCCCTCCTTCAACTGGGCCGCTTACTTCGGCAATGTCGGCATCGGCCATTTCGATTCCCTCAATGTCAGCACACCAAACTTCTTCAAAGCTCTGAGCGAACTCATTAAGGCCGAGCCAGTCTCCGCCTGGCAGAGTTACCTGCGCTGGCACACTCTGCACAGCCAGGCAGACAATCTCCCCAAGGCCTTCTTCGACGAGAACTTCGCCTTCTTCGGCAAAACTCTCTCCGGTCAGGCTGAGCCGGAAGCCCGCTGGAAGCAATGCTCCTCAATGACAGACCGCGCACTCGGCGAAGCCGTTGGCCAGGATTGGGTTGCGCAAAACTTCCCGCCCGCAGCCAAGGCCAGCATGGACAAGCTCGTTGCGGCGCTGGAAAAATCTCTCGGCGACGACATCAAAACCCTCCCATGGATGACCGACGCAACCAAAAAAGCCGCTGAAGAAAAGCTCAACCTCATCCGCAACAAAATCGGCTATCCCGAGCACTGGCGCGATTACTCTTCCATCATCGTCAAGCGCGACGACCTCATCGGCAACATTCACCGCGCCAGCATTTACGCGCGTAATTACAACTTCAACAAGCTCGGCAAGCCTG
>DAHXOQ010000135.1 GCA_027364815.1 Acidobacteriaceae bacterium
GTGGGGATAGGCGAGTTGGTGGTTCCGTCGGGTGGCCAGATGCGCAGGCCAGTACCTTCAGCGGCGAGGTCGTGGAGGAGCGAGATGTGGAATTGGTCGAGTTCGACGCGGGCATGGAAGCGCTCAGAGAGTTGGGAGACGATGCGGTCGCGGAGAAATGGTTCAATGCGGTGGATTTGGTAAGAGAGCCAGAGAGCCGCAGCGGCGACGAGCAACACAAAGAGTGTAAGTGCGCTGAAGAGGAGGCGGTGGCGATGGAGGAAAGAGGTCAAAATGAATGTGACTCCAAAGTGCGGCAGCTCATGATTAGATTACCTTCGAATCGAGAGGCGTCGTCTTCTATATGAATATAGACACAAATAAAAAAGGAAAGATGCATTGAACGATGCATCTTTCCTTTTGATTATTGCCGCAGTAGTTTTCAGAGAAGCGGTACGCACTGAGCAGTTGGGGCGCCACAACCGGCGATAATGACGTTGATTGGTTGTGATGGAATTCCATTGGCGACGACGACCAACTTGCTGGGGCCACTTTCAATTGAGCTGGGAACGTCGAACCAGGTTTGGATAGGTCTTGAGCCGGTGGCAACACCCATAGAACTGTGGTTGTGTGTTCTGGCGTAGAAGACGTGGCCGGTGCCGGAGTTGGTGATGCGGACGAGAGGGTAGTTGGTGGCGCATTGCTCTTCATCGCCGACTGCGCAGGCTTGGGAGAGTCCGTTGAATTGCAGACCAAAGATGCGATAAGTGTTGTTAGAAAAAAGAGTAGAGGAAGTGATGCCGTCGATGACCGGAGCCCATGAGCTTTGGTAGGTGCCTGTGGAGGCGTAGACAGAGACGGGGAAGCCGGCATAGGGCGCTCCACCGACGAGGACTTCACCAGTGGGCAGAAGAATCATGGCGCCAAGATAGGCGCCGGTGCCCGTGGTGAGGGTGAGGTTGGAACCGTCAAACTCGTAACCAAGAGCGTACTGGCCTTCAACGAAGACGTTGCCATTGGGAAGGAGCACTGCCCAGTTGTCGCCGGCGTTATCACCATAGGTTCCGTTCAGGAGCGGGAAATCAGGACCAACGGACCACTGGCTGGTTTTGGAGTTGAAGATGGCAGTGTGTCCGGGATCATTTGTGTTGTTGTTGGAATAAGAGCCGGTATAGAAGACGGTCCCATCTGGACGCAAGATGGCGGGACCGATTTCTCCGGGTGGAAAGTAGCAGGCATTAGAAGGCGGATAGGGGCTGCAACCGAAGGGCGATGGAGAGTGCAGGTCAAGGATGGTGCTTCCGGCTGAGACCCACTGATTGCGTATGGGCCAGAAGATTTCAGAGTTGGGAGCGTTTTTGACGTCGGCGGCAAGGACGGTGCCGCCGGGCAGCAGGGACCATCCTTCTTCGGCGTTGAAGTCGCTTTTGCCACGTGTGGCGAGGACGGTCCACGTCATAGTGGATGGATTGAGTTCGGCCATTGACTCGCTGAGCTTTTGCCCGAGGAGGAAATTACCGTTTGGGAGAACGGTGCTGGGTGAATCGCCGATGTTGATCCAACCCTGAGGGGGATTGACGTTGGACCATTGATTGGTGAACGGGCTGTAGATGGCGCCCCGCGCAGTAAGGGTGAAGATGTAATTGTCGCTGGTATATTCGCCACCTTCAACCAAAAGCCGTCCATCAGCAAGAACAGCGCCGGAGAAGGCGTAAGGAGCGTAGCCGAGCTGCGGGATTTGGCTCCAGGTGCCATTGACGTAGCTGCCATTGATATCTGGTGTGAGCTTCCAAAAGATGTTTGGGTAGCCGCTGTCTTGGGCGATGACCGTGCCGTCAGTCATGAGAAAGGCAGAGTCAAAGCCATCGGCGATTTGATTTGTGAGCGGGGTGAGAGTTTGAGCATAAGAAGGATGCGAGAACGCAACACACACGAGTGTGGCAGCAAGAAAGAGCTTCTTGAACATAATACTGGACCTCCAAAGAGATGCTTGGGTAAGCAAGTGGAGTTTAGCACAGGGTGATTGCAAAATGGCGCAAGGTTTGGGTGTTAGATGGAAGTAAGTGAAAGGAATAAGTACTTGCACGGGAGTGCGCGCAAGTATAAAGTTCGCCTATGAGCTGGGTTACACGTGAAGAACGATTGAAGATGGGTCAGGCTGCGCGGAAGGTAGTGGCGCGTCAGGATCATGCAGAGTTGAGCAAGCGGCGGCGTCCTGTGTCGGCGCTGGATTTGCTGAAGCGTTCGATGAAGGGACGTTTGCCGGAGCTGGTTAAGATCAAATATCAGCGAATGCTGCTTTCGCCATTTGGATATTTTCGCGGTGCGACATGGGTGATGGCTGCGGATTTGAGTCTGGTGCCGAATACGGGGTTGATGGCGCAGTTGTGCGGGGATGCACATGTGCGGAATCTGGGAGCGTTTGCTGCACCCGATGGACGGCTAGTTTTCGATATCAATGACTTTGATGAGACGATGCCGGGACCGTTTGAGTGGGATTTGAAACGCATGGCAGCGTCGATTGTGCTGGCTGGGCATGAGGCCGGTCAGAAGAATGGCAACGCGGTGAAGGCGGCGGCGTTGTGCGTGGAAAGTTACGTGAGTTTGATGATGAAGCTGGCGGAGTTGCCGCTGGTGGAAGCGAGCCGCTGGCAGGTGCATCTGCTGAACCAGGTGACGCCGGTTCATGCGGCGTTGTTGAAGGCGGAGCGATCGACGCCGGTGCGCAATATGGAGCAGTTGACGGTTGCGGCAACAGTGAAAAAGGATTCGGTGCGGCGGTTCAAAGAAGTGAAGCCGGTGTTGACGCGGGTGACGGGAAAAGAGGCGGTAGCTGTGATTGCGGCTTTAGGGCCGTATCGCGAAAGGTTGCAGCCGCAGAGAAAGCATTTGCTCTCGATGTATCGCCCTGTGGATGTGGCTTTCAAGGTGGTGGGTACGGGGTCAGTCGGATTGCGGGATTATTGCATTTACTTTGAAGGAAACGGTGTGAGCGACCCGCTGTTTTTGCAAGTGAAGGAGGAGCCGGATTCGTGCTTTGCGCCGTATTTGAAGAACAAGGTTGCGAAGCACAATGGACAGCGGGTGGTAGATGGTCAGCGTGCGATGCAAGTGCAGACAGATCCATTTTTGGGATGGACGGATATGGCAGGGCGGAATTATTTAGTACGTCAATTGAATGACCATAAGGGATCGGTTGAGATAACAGATCTGTCGGGCGGCGGGTTGGCGGCGTATGCGCATGTTTGCGGCGAGTTGCTGGCGAGGAGTCATGCAAGGTCGGGAGATCCGGTGGTGCTGGCTGGATATCTGGGCGCGGGGAAAAAATTTGCAGAGGCGATTGCGAATTTTGGAAATGCGTATGCGGAGGTGACGGTGAAGGATTGGGAGGATTTGAAGAAGGCGGGAGTGGTTTAAGGATTGTGTTGGAGAGGACAAAAAATGGCATAGATGAAATCTCTCCGTGCCATTTTTTTATTTCTTATCAGAACTCAAGCTGGGCAGAATGGCGGCGTCGAGTTTTGATTCGGTTACGCGCACAGGTGCAACCCCCCGAGTTCATCGTTGGAAGGCGCAGGGTTCCTGCACACGCGGGTAGCAGTTTTACGCACCGCGAGTGCGGCAATCCAATTGCAGGCGAGGGGGGTTCTGACGTTGCCGGTAGGAATCCAGAGGCAGCGCAGGCGTGCGTTGTTTTTGATGAGATGCAGATTCTTCTTCATGGTTCCTCCTCGCAGAATCCGAACGTGCTTCAACGAACGAAATGCGTGGAGGCGCAAATCAGAGGGTGGAGCATTGGATTCAAGGTTCGGGAGGGGTGAGGCGGCGAAAAAAACCCGGCTCACGCGCTCAATTCACAGGTTGCATGCCGTGAAGAGCGCGGAGGGAATGTGCTTTTTAAAGGCAATTTCCTGAACGCACATCGCGACACAGAAGAGAAACCCAGGTACTCGGAGGTTCCTTAGCGGATTCGATGTTCATATGGTGGCTTATTTCTCCAGCAAGCGAGGAATGACTTGCAGATTCTGTTATAGCATACCCCCACTGGGTATGCAAGTGGGGAGGGGGATTTTTTCACGGAGAGTTGGTCCTGTTGATTTTGGGAAAAATTGCAGGCAAAATCTCAGGCACAACGCCCTTGCGTTGATCGTGCTCAGAGGCGAGCGGTCAGCTTATTCAGGCTTCAACTTTTGATTGAAGAAATTCACGATGATGTTGTACGCATCACGTGACTCTGGAACGCTGGGGTTATAAAAGAAGCCGTGAAAGAGTCCGTCCCAGACGTAGAGCTTGGAATCGACACCAACTTTGGTCAATTGAATATTTGTGTTCAAGGCGTTGCTCAATGCGAAGTCGCGGGTTCCGGTGATGATGAGAGTGGGAGGGAATTTAGCGAGCACGTCAGGGTGGTTCACCTGAGCGATGAGTGGATCGTTTGGATCAGTTCCTTTGAAATAACCAAGGGTGGGCGTTGAGCTGTGCTGGGCGGCGGGCATGCGCGCTTCTCCAAGTGGAAGAGCTGTGTACATTGCATCGCCAGTGAAGAAGTTTCCGGCACCCGCGCAGAAGATTCCGACAGCACCTGGTGTGGGAAGATTGTGCGTTTGAAACCAGGCGAGAGACATTGCAGTCAACGCACCACCTGCGGAACAACCGTAGATGCCGATACTCGCCGGCGCATACTGCTTTAACAATTCTGAGTAGACGGTGGCAACATCTTCGCTGGCATCAGGAAACTTGTGGTCTGGAGCTTGTCTGTAATCGATGCTGATGACTTTGATGCGGCCGGTTGAACTGACCGGGATCGACTCCAGCAGAGCACAACCCGGCCAGCATCCTGAAAATCCTCCTCCATGCAGGTTGATGAGAACTCTTTTGCTGTTTACGGCGGTGATGCCTTCGTGCGGAGTGAAGACATAAACATGCACTCCTGCAATTTGTGTATCGTTCAGGTCGACGGGAAAGATTGCCTTTTGCGCCGCAAGATAGGGAAGCATGAAGTGAGGAATGCCCTTTTCAACATAAGTTGCAGCGGGGTTTTGCATATCCAGGAGATGTTGTGTGACATAGGCTTTTGCTTCAGGGCTGAGAAGATTTGACAGGGGTACTGTTTGCGCGGGTACAGACAAAGATCCGTCAGGCGCAACGATGACTGAAGGCGGCTTGGGCGTGTTTTCCTTTGATTGTCCATGCAGAAGCGCCGCTGCGGAGATTGCGAAGACAACAAGACTGCAAAGAGGAAGAATCTTAGAGCAGCAAATTCTGCGATTCGTCGGGATTGGAGATGGGGATTGGTGTGTCAGCATGTTTTGGCCTCTGATTCTCTTGTTGATGGATTGTACAACTGACAGCTGATGGTTGTGGTGTTACTCATGAAGGCGGCGTTGACGAACAGCAGATAAGCCGGGAGACTGTAATTTTATTTGCGGGAAAAGCAAAAGGGTGCGGAGTTAATCCGCACCCTGTATTGATTGAGTAGAGAAATTACTTTTTGTCTGCTGGTGGCGGAGGAGGCATGGCGCCGGGGTAGATGCCTTCGAGTGGCGCGCGCATTTGCTCTTCCTTGTCGGGCTGCGGGATGGGTTTGCGGGGCATCATCTGGTCGCGCTGGGCTGCGTTGTAAAGGAAGATGGCCTCGATGGTGGCGATTTGCTTGAGGTCGGCGGGCTGGAGACGCTCGACGACATCTTCATTGGAGTGGTGGGTGCGGGTCTCGTAGTCCATCTCGTCCTGAATGAACTGGAAGCCGGGGATGCCGACTGCATCGAAGCTCAGGTGGTCAGTGCCGCCGGTGTTGCGATTGGTGATGGTGGTGACGCCGAGGTCCTTGAGCGGGGCCATCCACTGCGCGAAGATGGGTGCGATGGCGGTGTTGCCCTGGGTGTAGATGCCGCGAATTTTTCCGGTACCGTTGTCGACGTTGAAGTAGACGCTGACAAGTTTTTGCTCGGGCGTGAGATTGAGCGGGCCGTCGGCGCGGCGCATGAATTCAGGGAGCTGGAGTTGATCGGGTTTGGTGGAGAGAGGTGCGGAGCCGTAGTGGTCACGACAGTAACCGCGCGAACCGTAGAGGCCTTGTTCTTCACCGGTCCAGAGCATGATGCGGATGGTGCGGCGCGGGTGAACGTTGAGCGCTTTGAGAATGCGAACGGCTTCCATGGCGACAATGACGCCAGCGCCGTTGTCGGTTGCGCCGGTACCTGCGATCCAACTGTCAAGGTGACCGCCGACGGCGACGATCTGCTCCTTGAGCCTGGGATCAGTGCCGGGGATCTCGGCGACGGTGTCATAGCCGTGTTCGTGGTCGCCGGTGAATTTAGTTTCAACGTCGATCTCAACGGTGGTGGGAACGTGGGCCTGGGTGAGGCGATAGAGGCGGCCGTAGCTCTCAATTGCTGCGACTACGACGGGAACTTTAACGCGTTTGTCGGCGAGATAAGGAGTGCGGCCGAGGGTTGCACCGTTGTCGTCGAAGAGCGTTCCACCGGAACCACCGCCATTTCTGGCGTCGCGGCTGGGCTCGATGATGGCAGCAACTTTTTCGTTGGCGAAGAAGTCGGCGATCTTGTCGATGAGGCGCATGCGCTCCATGCGTGCCTTCATGCGTGCCTGCATCTCCGGGCTCATGCCGCCAGCGCCTTCGCTGACTGGGAATTCGGCCATGTCTTCAAGTTCCTTCTCGGTGTAACGATCGAAGAGAGCCTTATCAACGGGAGGAACGGGACGCATGGCGCCGAAGAGAACAACTTTTCCGGCGAGAGTGCCTTTGTATTTGTCGAAGTCTTTCTCGTCGTTGATGGTGACGAAGGCAACGTCGCCGGTGACCGGGCCGGTTGTAGAGGGTGACCACGGAGTGGCCTGCACAATAAGGATGGCGGTGTCCGGCGTGACCATGCGCGCCCAGGTGTTGAGTTGCTGCCAGCCGAGACCGAACTCGCCCCAATCTTCGAGGTGCGCATTCTCCAGGCCGATTTTGGTGAGCGTGTCGCGGGTCCACTCGTTGGCTTTTTTGGCGTTGGGCGAGCCGGTGAGGCGCGGGCCGATGCCGTCCATGAGCGCGTAACCGAAGTCCATGACGTGTGAGTGGTTGAGGCCTTCATCGCGGATGCGCTGGTACATGGCGAGGTCGATGGTTTCAGTTGCGGGCTGGACCTCGGCGTAAGGATCGGTAGCAGCGGGAGCTGGTGCAGCGGCGGTCTTTTTGTCAACGGAATGGGCACACAGGGGTGCGAAGGCAAAAAGAAGAAGAGTGGCGAGGGACAGAGAGGTGCGCAGAGTGCGCTGAATCGATGTCATGTGCGATGACTCCAGTCAGATTGTAGGGCTTGAAGTGGATGATGTTATTGTCCGTAGGGAATTGTAACTCAATGGAAGAGCGAAAGACGCTAGAAAATGAGGGAGTGATGCGCTTGTGTTGGCCTATAATCGATTGACCAGAGAGCAAATACAAAGTTGATCTTCAATACATTCATTTATTACGTGCTGTTTCTGCTTCCGGCGGCGGTGCTTTATCGCGTGATGCCGGGGCGTGCGCGTCCGTGGGTGATTGTTGTATTTGGCAGCGGATTTTTTTTGTATTTTGCGTATTCGATGGCTGGGATTTGGGGCGCGGCGTGCTTGTTTATATTTTTGTGGGAGGCGGTTTTCAGCCGGCTCTATAGAAAGTCTTCTGGTTGGTGCGTGGCGGGTCTAGTGCAGAGCGTGCTGCTGCTGGGGGTATTCAAATACTGGAATTTTTTTAGCGGGCTGATCTTTTTTCACCGGCAAAATCCGGTGCATTGGGCGGGAGCATTTTTGCCGCTGGGAATTTCATTTTTTACCTTTGAGTTTTATCACTATGCGTGGG
>DAHXOQ010000136.1 GCA_027364815.1 Acidobacteriaceae bacterium
GCCAGCGGCAAGAGTGGAGACGGCGCGCAAATTTGCCGATGAGCATGGTGTGGTTGTGGTGCTGAAAGGCGCGCGGACGGTGATAGCTGTGCCCGGTGGCGAAGCGGTTGTGAATACGAGCGGCAATCCTGGAATGGCGAAAGGTGGCAGCGGGGATCTGCTGACGGGGATGGTGGCGGGGTTGCTGGCCCAGCAGATTGGCGAGAAAAATACGGAAGTGACTGTGCTGAAAGCAGTTTCAGCGGCGGTGTGGCTGCATGGTTTGGCCAGTGATTTTGCAGTGCGCGGCGGGAATGAACATACGTTTGTGGCGAGCGATATTTTGAATGAGCTTTCACGGGCTTTTCGCTATCATCCACAGGGTGGAAAAGGTTATGTTTGGTTACAGGGAATGCGGCGTGCCTGATGGGCGTTGATTGAGAGGCGGGGCAGATGGTGGCAACTGAGAGCTTGGCGGGCAAGACGCATACCTTTACAACGGAGAGCGGAGTGGGCACCGTTGAAGTGGGTCGCAAGCTGGCCGGGATTCTTCATCCACCGCAGTTGCTTTTGCTGAAGGGTGATTTGGGAGCGGGCAAAACGACGCTGGTGAAAGGAATTGCAGCGGCGCTTGGTGCGGCTGATCCGGACGAGGTGACAAGCCCGACTTTCACTTTGCTGCATGAGTACGAGGGAACGTGGGAAGGCAAGCTGGTTCGCCTGCTGCATTTGGATGTCTATCGGCTTGAGGGTGAGCGGCAGTTGGAGACGCTGGGGATTGATGATCTGCTGACCGATGATGCACTGGTGCTGGTGGAGTGGGGCGAAAAGTTTGCGAGTTTGAAGAAGCGCGCGACGGGCGAGATCCGGATTGAATCCAAGGGTGGAGATACGAGAAAGATTACGGTGGAGTTGAAGTAATTTTTTTAGTGAAGCAAATCAGTAAATTATAGAAAAATTCTGAAGGTTCAGCGAAGAATCAATTGTGTTTGCGCGAGCGGGCGGAGAGTCGCGCGCCGACAACGCCGCCGATCATGGAGATAACGAGGAGAATTGCGCAGACGATGGGGAGGTTGAGGAGTGCGAGTCCGGCCTGACCTTCGGGAGCGCGCATCCAGGCAACAAAACCCTGTGCCTTGGCGAGTTCGGCGGGGTCTGGATTCATCTGCTGCACCATGGGGAGATAGCTTTTATTGAAGGTGTCAACGAAAAGTTTGAATTGTGAGTCGATCTCAGAGCCCTGGTGGAAAAAGTAGCGCTGTGTGAAGAGCGCGATGCTGCTGATGATGAAGGAGAACCATGCGGAGAAGATTCCTGCGACGAGCCCGATGCGAATGCCTGCGCCAGCGGTGATCCAAGGCGGTTGCACACGACGGACGTAGATGGCGACGACCCATGCAGCGGCGATGGCCATCCAGAGAAGGCCGTAGTTGCCGAGTGGAGAGACGATGGAGCAGGCGATTCCTGTGGGTATGGCCATGAGGAAGGAGATGCGCAGGGCTGTGCGCCAGACGACTTCTCCGGCATCGTCATTACCCTCATGCCAGGGTTGCTGGGTGACGGGGCCGGGAGTTTCTTCCGTGGAGTAAGTGAGCTGCGGGAGGCCGCATGCGGAGCAGTAACTGCTCTCGGGATCGATGGGGGCCTGACAGCGCTGGCAATTCACTTCCATATAAGAGTGAGCCTAACGCATTTGGGGGGGTGCGCACAAAAGAGAAGTCCCATCCCATTCATTGAAGTGTGAAGAGGATGGGGCGCGATTCCGGGTGTGATGCAAAATTACTTGTCAGAGTTGCCGGAGTCCGAGGGCAGGTCGAGTGCGACGAGCTCGAAATGGGTTTTGTTGTCGCTTGAATCTTCAAAGCCAAGGATGTGCTGATGCTTCTTGGAGCCAACCTTCAACTGGAAGCCGTTTTTCTCGTCACCGGCGTTGATGATGATGCCTTTTTCGTTGTGGTGGGCTTGGACCTTGACTCCTTTCGAACTGTCGTCGGAGCAGGTGAGGCCTTCATCCGTGGTGGTGGGAGAGCCGACAGCTGAGTTGCCCTGGCAAGTGATGACGGTGCCGTAGTGACCGAGAGCTTTTTTGTAGAAGGCAATGACCTTGTCGCGCGAGTCAGGCGTGCTGAAGCTGATGGCCTTGACTTTGACTTCCCACTTACCGAAGCCGACGTTGACGTCAGCGGATTTGTGATTGTCGTTGTCCTTGATCTGAGTGGCGCCGGGATAGGCAGGGAGGCCGAGATCTGCAACGGTGATCTGGTCAGTATTTACGTGGACGTGGCCGAAGGGCGTGTCTACCTGAACATTTTTCTCCTGGCCCTTCTCGTCCTTATCGACGCGCACCATGCAACCTGTAACCGAGATGACAAGCAATGCGGCAAGCGATGCCGACAGAATGCGATTCATGGAAAAAATCCTCCGATAGAGAACGATACGCCGAAATGGGGATTGCGGTTCCATGATTCTTTGAAGGGTAGTCCAGAGTCGGGTAGGGGATTCAATTATTCAGCGGGTTTTTTCTGGTTAAAGGCGTATTAAAAGGTCTATTATGCAAGCCTGAGTGGTGGAGGTCCCTGGCAATCGCACTAGTTTTGCCATCCGCCGAACTCAAGTAGAGCGAGATCAAAGCAAATTGAAAGGAAGTGCAGAGATGCGCAAAGCAACTCAATTCCTGTTGTTGGCGGTAGTGTTTTTTGGTTTGGCGTTGTGGAGTTCGCCGTGGTCGTCCGCGGAGCCGCAGCAAAAGAAGCAGAGCAGCGCGACGAAGGATTCAACGGCAGCCAGTTCGCAATCGGATGATGCGGCGCAAACGAGCGGCGGGACAGATACTGGCGGAAGTTCTGCAACAACCAAGAAAAAGAAGAAGGGGACAAGCTCAGGCAGCGGCGGTGATGAGATGCCGAGTGAATCTGGAGTAGCACCGGCGCCGGCCGGTGGCAATAAAGGCAAGCCAAATGGGTCGGTGGCAGCACAGCCAGCAGGAAATACGAATGGCGTTACCTTAGGGGACCACGTAGTAAAACCAGACATCACGAAAAGAAAAGCCGGGGGCGGCGAGGAGAATCCCAAGGAGTCCGTGACGGCAGCGCCACCCACGGATATGAATAACGATGGCCGGTCTGATATCACGCTGAGAAAGGCGGGCGGATCTAACACTGGCAAGTCTGGCACAACTCAATCTAATCCTGCGAACAAGGAAAATAAGATGGGTGGGACGAACCCATTGTACGAAGGCAAAGACACGGTTGCCGCACCGCAGGGTGGATCGGGTTCGACGGGAAATGGCGGGGCTGGAATCATGACGCGCAAGGCGGGCATGGATCAGAATGGTGTGACCGCTAGTGATGAGAACCCGAAGGAAACGGTGACGGGCACAGATTCCGAACGGAAGAAGATGCCGGGCAAAATGAAGTCCGGACAGATTACGCTGACACGCGCAAACCCACAGGCTGCTAATGAAAATCCCAAGGAGACTGTCACCAGCACAGCCCATGGCAATGAAAATCCCAAGGAGACTGTGACTGGAAAAGCCGGTGGTGAGGAGAATCCCAAGGAGACAGTGACTGGTACCGCAACAAGCGGCAGCGGCTCTGATGCGACTATCAAGCGGAAGAAGTCGAAAAGTTCGACAAAGGATGAGTCGGCTGTTGCGCCTGACGATGATTCAACGGGATCAGGGACAGGTACTGAAAAGAAGAGTGCGACTGAAAGCACAAAGAAACCGAAGTGAAGCCGATTGTTGAGCGGGTGGAAGATTGAAATGAGAAGGCGAAGATTCCTGTGAATCTTCGCCTTTTTCTTTGGGAAAAGTTGGTCACGTGTGCTAATAATGCGGGGAAATTAATAACATTTGCTGATGAAATTTGTCCAAAAGTCAGTATGCTTAAACCAGTGACAGCGATCAGATGATGTGCAAAATTTGCTTGCACAATATTCAGCGGAAAATTGAAAGGAAATGAATGATGCTTAAATCGGCTACGCGAGTTGTTCGGAGTCTTATTTTGCTTGCAGCTTCGACCGGTCTATTGGGATTAGCTCTGGCGCAGGCGCAGGATGATGATCCACCACTGGAAGCGGCCCGGCTTTCGTTTGTGAATGGCTCAATCTCGATCCAGCAGGCGGGCACGGATGAGTGGATGCAAGCGACGCCCAATTTTCCGCTGGCGCCCGGCGATCGTGTTTTTGTAGACGCGAATAGTATTGGCGAGATTCAGATTGGGCAGATTTATCTGCGCCTGGGCGCGAACACAGATTTGTCTGTGGTTACTCTCACTCCATACTCAATCGCCTTTGGTGTGGCGCAGGGTGAGGTGCATGTTCATGAGATAAGCATGTGGCCGAATCAGCAGCTCGCGATTAATACGCCGAACGGCAGCATGGTGACAAATCATAATGCTGAATTTCGCGTGGATGTTTATAACGATCAGGAATCGGCGGTCTTCTCGAATTATCAAGGCGATGTTTACGTTGTTGGAGCGGGGGGATTCAGCCAGCGACTCTACGATGGCAGTGTTTTGCAGTTGGCGGGAGTAAATCCTGTTTATCCGCAGTGGCTGGAGATGAATGAACCTGACTCGCTGGACATGTGGAGTCAGCAGCGCGACCAGTGGATTGCTCAGTCGGTCTCAGCGCAGTATGTGAGTGCCGCGATGCCGGGTATTGCAGATCTGGATGCGGCAGGGACGTGGATGCCGGATTCTGATTTTGGCCCGGTATGGTTTCCGAATGATGTGCCCTATGGATGGGAGCCGTATCACTATGGACATTGGATGAATCGGCAGCCGTGGGGCTGGGTGTGGATTGAGGATGAATCGTGGGGCTATGCGCCGTTTCACTATGGGCGCTGGGCAATTGTGAATAACCGCTGGGGATGGATACCGGGGCCGCGCGATCAGCGCCCTGTCTGGTCGCCTGCGCTGGTGGTCTTTGCCGGCGGCATTCAGGTGGGTGGAGTGGGTGTTTCAGTCTGGTTCCCGCTGGGCCCTGGCGAAGCTTACCGTCCGTGGTATCCCTGCAGCCCGCATTACATTGACCAGGTGAACATCTCGAATATTCGCGAGTCGCGCGTGATTCATGTGCAGACAACGTACGTGAACATCGTGAACGTGACCAACGTGACTTACGTGAACAGGACCGTGGGCGTGACTGCGATGCGCCATGAGGATTTTGCAGCGGGTCATTCGGCGTCGCAGGTGGCCGTTCATGTGAATCCGCAGCAGATTCAGCATGCGCAGATTCTGGCGAAGCCGGTTCCGCAGGTGAGCAGTGTGCCGGTGATTTTCAAGCGTCCTGCGCGGCCGGTGCCAGTGGCAGTAGCGCGTCCGATGCTCATCAATGGCTCGGGCAAGCAGATCAGCGCGGTGCCGAATGCCAAGCCAATTGAACCGCCGGTGCGTACTTCGCGACCGCCAGCGGCGGGCATCCCACTGCCGAATCATAAGCCGGCGGTGAATGTGCCTAACGGTCAGCCGAAGAATATGCAATCGGATACCTGGAAGACGCAGCCGGGAGTGCAGAACGGTCAGCCGAGGGTGAATGTTCCGCAGCAGCAGCAGCATGCGCCGGAGATGACCCCGCGTCCAACGCAACCACCCGCAACAGTGCCGCAGCCGCAGCATCCTGAGATGCAGCCGAGAGTGGAGCCGATCAAGCCGGCAGCACCTGTGAGAGAACCACCTCCGCCACCCGCGCGTCCTGAGATGCAGCAAAGAGTGGAGCCGATCAAACCGGCAGCACCTGTGAGACAACCTCCGCCGCCGCCGCCCGCGCCACGTCCTGCGCCAGCGCCGGAAGTGACACATCCGAAGCCACCGCCGCCCCCAGCGGCAAAACCTCCGGTGAAGAGCCCAACAAAGCCGGTGGATAATAAGGATAAGAAGGAACCGCCAAAGTAACAGCAGATTGAAATTCAAACGGGCGACTCATGCGGATTGAGAGTTGCCCGTTTGCATTGATGGGCAGCGACTTGCTGGGATGAATCCTTTTGTTATGCGGCGAATCTGAAGTTATGTAGATACTTTACTGAGAGTGAGCAAACAATGAGCACGAGTTTATTTGATTCCTTCAAGCTACGTACGCTTGAGTTGAAAAACCGCGTGGCAGTTTCGCCGATGTGTGAGTACTCGTCGGTGGATGGATGCGCGACGGATTGGCACCTGGTGCATTTGGGTTCGCGGGCGCAGGGCGGCGCAGGCCTGATTTTTGTTGAGGCGACGGCAGTGGTGCCTGAGGGCAGAATTTCTCCGGCGGATATGGGGTTGTGGAAGGATGAGCAGATTGCAGGGCTGAAGCGGATTGTGGAGTTCACACATTCTCAGGGTTCTGCGATTGCGATTCAGTTGGCTCATGCGGGACGGAAAGCGAGCATGAGTGCGCCGTGGGATGGCGAGAAATATGTCCAGCCTCAAGACGGTGGATGGCGTCCGGTTGCGCCGAGCGCGGCTGCGTATTCGGCTGAGTATGGTGAGCCGCTGGAGTTGGATAAGGCGGGGATTCGCGCGGTTGTGAAGGCGTTTGTTGAGGCGACCAAGCGCGCCGAGAGTGCGGGCTTTGATGCGGTGGAGATTCACGCGGCGCATGGTTATCTGCTGCACCAGTTTATGTCGCCGATTACAAATAAAAGAACAGATGAGTATGGCGGGAGCTTTGAAAATCGCATTCGTCTGACGCTTGAGGTGGTTGAAGCGGTGCGTGCCGCGTGGTCTCAAGACAAGCCGCTGCTGGTGAGAATCAGCGCGACGGATTGGCTGGAGAATGATGAGAGTACGAGCTGGACGATTGCGCAGTCGGTTAAGCTGGCGCGTGAGTTGAAGAAGCGCGGCGTGGATCTGGTGGATGTTTCGACGGGCGGCATTGCACGGGGAATCAAGATTACGGCGGGGCCGGGTTTCCAGGTGCAGTTTGCCGAGAGAATCAGGAAAGAAGCGGAGATTCCGACGGCTGCCGTGGGTTTGATTACGGAGCTTGCGCAGGTGGAAGAGATTTTGGCTTCAGGCAAGGCTGACCTGGTGCTGATGGCGCGGGAGTTTTTGCGCAATCCATATTGGCTGCTCGATGCGGCGCGGGAACGTGGAGTGGAGATGAGCTGGCCGAAGCAGTATTTGCGGGCGGCCCCTGCGGGTTCGCCTGTGCGAGTAGCGCGTTAATCAGCGGGCTCTGAAAGAGCCATGGTATTACCAACTGAAAACTGACAACTGTTTTACAGGCGGTAACCGACTTGGTTCATCGCCGGAATACAGCCGGGTTTTCAACCGCCGAAACGCATTCAGCGGCGTCTATAATCGCAGTGCGAAGAGTCTAGATGGGGCTGAAAGTGTGCCTGGATAGAGACTTTTCCAGATTGTGACGATGGCAACGATACCCCTTCAAACCCGGACTGAAAGTTTGATCCCTGATCGCCTGTACTTCAAGATTGGCGATGTGGCGACGATCTGCGGGGTTGCGCCCTCGGTCTTGCGGTTCTGGGAGTCGCAGTTCCCGCAGTTGAAGGTGAACAAGAGCGGTACGGGACAGAGGCTTTACCGGCGCAGGGATGTGGAGCTGGCGCTGGAGATCAAGCGGCTGGTTCACGAAGAGGGATTCACGCTGGCCGGTGCGCGGCAGGCGTTGAGCGCTAAGCCGATTGTGAAGTCGAGTGCGACGCCGAGATCAGGAATGCGTTTGCATCGGCGCCTGGTTGGGCAGCTGGTTGGGCAAGTTGAGCAAGAAGCGGCGCAGAAGAGTTTGCCGGTGGCTGTTGATGATGCAACGCGGTTGCGGATTACGGCGGCGATTGTGAACCAG
>DAHXOQ010000137.1 GCA_027364815.1 Acidobacteriaceae bacterium
GTGCATATAACGGAAAGGCCATTCCGGCGGATGGCAAGCCCATCGGCTACAACGGCAGCGAATTGCAGGTGCCAGACGCGCCGATCATTCCGTTTATTGAGGGTGACGGAACGGGGCGGGATATTTGGAAGGCGAGCGTCAGGGTTTTTGACGCGGCGGTGGAGAAGGCGTATGGCGGCAAGCGCGGTGTGAAGTGGTTTGAAGTGCTGGCGGGTGAGAAGGCGTATCGGCAGACGCAGAACTGGCTTCCGGATGACACGGTGAGCGCGACGATGGACTTTCGCGTGTCGATCAAGGGACCGCTGACGACGCCGGTGGGTGGCGGGATTCGCAGTTTCAACGTGGCGCTGCGTCAGTTGCTGGATCTTTATTGCTGCGTGCGTCCGGTGAAGTATTACAAGGGCGTACCGAGTCCGGTGAAACATCCGGAGAAGCTGGACATCGTGCTCTATCGCGAGAATACCGAGGATGTGTACTCGGGTGTTGAGTTCCGACAGGGAACGCCGGAGGTTGTGAAGCTGATTGATTTCCTGAACAACGATCTGCTCAAGGGTACGAAGAAGAAGATTCGCGAGGATTCGGGAGTGGGCATCAAGCCAATTTCGATTTTCGGCTCGAAGCGGCTGGTGAGAGAGGCAATCAAGTACGCACTCGAGAATGGCCGCAAGGTTGTGACGATTGTGCACAAGGGAAATATTCAGAAGTTCACCGAGGGCGCATTCCGCGAGTGGGGCTATGAAGTGGCGACGGCGGAGTTCCGCGACCAGGTGGTGACGGAGCGCGAGAGCTGGATACTTGGCAACATTGAAGCGAATCCGGGAATCACGGTTGAAGAGAATGCGGCTCTGATTGAGCCGGGTCTTGAGTTTGGCAATGATGCTTTCCGCAAGGAGCTTTATGCCGAGGTCAAGGGCGGGAGCGATTCGATTGGGAAATCGCACGGCGGCGGCGCATGGAAGAAGAAGCTGATGATCAACGACAGGATTGCGGACTCGATCTTCCAGCAGATTATTCTTCGGCCTTCCGATTACAGCGTGCTGGCGACGACAAATCTGAATGGCGATTACATTTCAGATGCGGCGGCGGCGCAGGTGGGCGGACTGGGAATTGCACCGGGCGCGAATATCGGCGATGGATACGCGGTGTTTGAGGCGACACACGGAACGGCGCCGAAGTATGCGGATAAGGATGTGATCAATCCGGGCTCGGTGATTTTGTCGGGCGTGATGCTGCTTGAGTTTATCGGATGGAAGGAAGCGGCGAAGTCGATTGAGAACGCGCTTGAAAAGACGGTGCAGCAGAAATTTGTGACTTACGATTTTGAGCGCCAGATTGAAGGCGCGACGAAGGTGAGCACGAGCGAGTTTGCGAATCGGATTATCGCAAATTTGTAAACAGATATTTGTGCGGCGGAAAAAATCTGCGGCGCGAACAAGAAAAAGGAGAATTATGCGGAAGAAAGTCAGTATTGTAGGCGCGGGCAATGTGGGCGCAACGGCTGCTCACTGGATTGCTTCGAAGGAACTTGCAGATGTGGTTCTGGTCGACGTGGTGGAAGGTGTGCCACAGGGAAAGGCGCTCGATTTGCAGGAAGCGATGCCGATTGAGAAGCGCGACGTGCAGGTGACAGGCTCGAATGATTATGCGGCGACGGCGAACTCGGATATTGTGGTGATCACGGCGGGGATTCCGCGCAAGCCGGGAATGAGCCGCGACGATTTGCTGAACACAAACTTCAAGATCATGTCGGATGTGGTTTCTAAAGTGGTGGCGCAGTCACCGGAAGCGATTCTGATTATTGTTTCGAATCCGCTGGACGCGATGGCGCAGACGGCGTTCAGGCAGGCTGGTTTCAATCGCGAGCGCGTGATTGGAATGGCCGGGGTTCTGGATTCGGCGCGCTTCAGAACGTTCATTGCGGAAGAACTCAAGGTGAGCGTGGAGAACGTGACTGCGTTTGTGCTTGGCGGCCATGGCGACACGATGGTTCCGTTGGCCAGGTATTCGACGGTGGCGGGAATTCCGATTACGGAGTTGATTGCTCCGGCGCGGCTCGAAGAGCTGATTCAGCGCACGCGCGATGGCGGCGCGGAGATTGTGAAGTATCTGAAAACGGGCAGCGCGTACTATGCGCCATCGGCTGCGACAGTTGAGATGGTGGAAGCGATTCTCAAGGACAAGAAGAAGATTCTGCCTTGCGCGGCGTATCTTGAGGGCGAGTTTGGCATTTCCGGTTACTACATCGGCGTGCCTTGCAAGCTGGGCGCGAGCGGAATTGAGAAGATCATCGAGATCAAGCTGACGCCGGAAGAGGATGCGGCACTGAAGAAGAGCGCGGAAGCGGTTAAGGAACTCTGCGCAGTGATTGGCGTTTAAGCACCTGTGATGCGGCCAACTGCCTTCGGCCTGTCTGGTTCATTTAAATGGTTATTTTATTCAAAGCGCGGCGCCAGAAATGATGCCGCGCTTCTTGTTTTAAGGGTAAAATTCAAAAATACTGATCAAAGAAATGAAAGGGTGGAAATGATTTATTCAAAGTGGCTGCGGTATTTGATTTTTACCGGGATTGCGATGGTTGCGATTGCAAGTTGCTCGGCGCAACAGAAGTTTCCGCTGCGGCCGGGGGAGTGGTCGGCGACAATCAATGACCCATCGATGCCACCAATGACTGTACTGTACTGCTTGAATGATGAGCTGTGGACGAAATCATTGACGCAGAATAGTTCCTGCACGATCTCACTGCTGACTGTTACGTCGGGCGGGATCAGTTACAACATGAGCTGCAAGATGCCATCAGCACAGATCGCAGGCAAGGTTCAAATGGATTTTGACGGCATGCAGCACATGATAGCGAAGGCGGCAATCAATCTGACTATGAATGGGAAGACGATACCTTCAACGAATCAGACGGATTATCGATGGAAGAGCGCGACGTGCAGTCCGGCGGATAAAAATCTGAGCAAGAGCGCGACGAAATAGCCGTTATCAGCGAGATGGAGTAGTTGTGCTTAGCCAGAGGGCAAATACAAACAGGGAGAGCCGCTTTGTTGCGATTCTCCCTGATCTATAGGGTTAATTGAATTGCAAACAGGAGGGGAGATGAAGCGAGCCGGTGGTTTGATCCTGATTTGCGTGCTGATGGCCGCGCACTCTGCGTGGTTGGGTGGGCAGGCGAGTTCTGCGGCAGAGCGTGTAGCCCCCATGGTTTTGACTGGCATTATTCCATTGCCGAATGTGAGTGGGCGCATTGATCATTTTGGCCTGGATGCCATTCATAACCGTCTGATTGTCTCGGCTTACGGGAACAATACAGTCGAGGTCATAGATATCGGCGCACAGAGAGCTTTGCAGAGCATTAGCGGGATACAAGCCCCGCAAGGCGTTGTTTACTCACCGGAGGCGAACAAGCTTTTTGTGGGAAGTGATGCAGGCAAATTGAATGTTTATGACGGCTCGAATTATTCATTGCTAGCTTCCATCGATTTTGGGGATGATGTTGATAATCTCCGCTACGATGCAGCGGAGAAGCGCGTCTATGTCGGCTATGGAGATGAGAAGAGCGGCGCCATCGCGATGGTGGATGCGGTCACCAATCAACGAATGGAGAGCGAATATAAACTTGGAGCTCATCCTGAGTCATTTCAGTTGGCTCATTCCACATCGTATTTATATGTCAATTTGCCGGACCTGAAACAGATTGCAGTCATCGACAGGGCAACACAGCACATTACACGCTGGCCGATGCAAACGGAAGGAAACTTTCCAATGGCACTCGACGAGGCTAATCATAGGCTTTTTGTTGTCACGCGATTGCCAGCGCAGATGTCCGTGGTTGACACAAATAGCGGAAAAGTTGTGGCAGCGTTGCCAACGGTTCAGGATTCTGACGATGTGTATTTTGATGCTGCACGCCGGCGCATTTATGTCTCGGGCGGGGAAGGTTTCATTTGTGTGTATCAGCAGGAGAACGCCGACCAATACAGGCTTCTGGCTAAAATCAAGACTGAAGTTGGTGCGCGTACGGCAGGATACTTTGGTCGCGGCAAGAAGGGATTTGATCGTTTTTATGTAGCGGTTCCAGCGCGCGCCAATCGGGGAGCTGAAATATGGGTATATACATTGCAGAATTAAAAGAACACAGCCAGCAGAAAAAGTTTGCGATTGATCGGCGTCGGTGATGCGGCGCCACTCGCTGGAGGGCAGCAGGTACGCGTGCAGGAAGGCAAATTGAACTGCGTGACACTGTACAGATGCAGAGTTATTTTGGTGCGTAGCTGAGAGCGATTTGCGGTCTAAAAATTATTCACCCAGCATGATGCGCTGTATTGAATGGGCGCGGCCCGTTGCGGGGTCGCATTTGATGAGTGCGGCGCAGATTTTGGGGTTGCCCTTGGCGGCTTCAAATTTGCCGGGCATTCCGGTGAGAAAACGGTTGAGCACGAGTTCGCGTTCTACGCCGATGACGCTATCGTACGGGCCGCTCATGCCGACGTCTGTTTGATAGGCGGTGCCGCCGGGGAGAACGCGCTCATCGGCGGTGGGGACGTGGGTGGGGGTTCCGAGGACGGCGGTGACACGGCCATCGAGGTGCCAGCCCATGGCGACTTTCTCGCTGGTGGCTTCGGCGTGGAAGTCGACGATGACGATTTTTGCTTTGACGGTTTTGAGCGCGTCGTTGATGGCTTGGAATGGATCGTTGGTGCCGTTCATGAAGACGCGGCCCATGAGATCGATGACGGCGTAATCCTGGCCTGAGGCAGTTGTGCCCTCAAAGATGCCGGTGCCGGGAAGTCCGGCTTGCATGTTGATGGGGCGCAGCACACGGGAACCATATTCGCTGGTCTTGAAGTAGTCGATGAGCTCGCGCTTGTCCCAGACGTGGTTGCCCGTCGTGAGGACATCCATGCCGAGTTCAAAAAACTCGTCGGCTAATTGCGGAGTGAGGCCGAAGCCTCCCGCGGCGTTCTCGGCATTGGCAATGACGAGCTCGACTGAGTTGACTTCGCAGAGATGGTGGAAGTGCTCACGCACAATTTTGCGTCCGGAGCTGCCAAAAATGTCGCCAATGAACAAGATATTCATTTGTTGCATAAACTCATTTTACAAGGGACTAAGGGACTGAGGGACAAAGGGACTCAGTCACATTTTCGAAGATGCCGCGATTGCGGTGATTTGAGAGAAAAATCTCTGCGAATGGATGATCTTGAATTCGCTATGATGCCCTCAGTCCCTTTGTCCCTCAGTCCCTTTGTCCCTCTCACGCATCAGCGGGAAGAGAATGACATCGCGGATGGAGCGACGCCCGGTAAGCAGCATCGTCAGGCGATCGACACCGATGCCTTCGCCGGCGGTGGGCGGAAGACCGTAGGCGAGGGCGCGCACGTAATCCTCGTCCATCTGGTGGGCTTCGTCGTCGCCGCTGGCACGCTGGGCGAGCTGA
Source organism: Acidobacteriaceae bacterium (assembly GCA_027364815.1). Taxonomy (GTDB): domain Bacteria; phylum Acidobacteriota; class Terriglobia; order Terriglobales; family Acidobacteriaceae; genus CAIMNN01. The sequence continues at coordinate 5,441 of DAHXOQ010000137.1, forward strand.
TCTTCGAAACGCTTTTTTTGCTCTTCTGGATCGTTCAGCTCACTGAAGGCGTTGCCCACTTCGAAGCCGCCGATGAAGAATTCAAAACGTTCGACGTGGGCAGGATCGTCAGGCTTGGCTTTTGAAAGCGGCGAAACTTCAACGGGGTAATCGTAGATGATGGTGGGTTGAAAGAGTTTCGGCTCGCCGATAGCTTCAAAGAGGTGGTAGATGGTTTTGCCCAGCGATTCACCCTTTAAGGATTGGTAATAGACCTCATTGACGGCGGAGAGAAGTGTCTTGAGCTCTGACTGGCGCTCGGAATCAGAATCCTTGATTGCGCCGTAGGCGCTCTCGATCGCTTCAACCGCGGCGTGAATGCGCGGCTGGAGCTGGGCGTTGTCGTAGAGTTCGGCGAGCGTGGGTTTCGTGCCAGCCTCTTCCGGCCAGTACTGAAGAATGGCATCGCGCATGGTGAGACGCTGCCACTTGGCCAGATCGATAGTGTGGCCGTTGAATTCGGTGATGGTGGTGCCGTTGACTTCCTTTGCAACGTAGGCGATGAGCTCCTCGGTGAGTTTCATCAGGTCAAAGTAATTTGCGTAGGCCTGGTAGAACTCGAGCATGGTGAACTCGGGATTGTGCTGGGTGCTGACGCCCTCGTTGCGGAAGTTGCGATTGATCTCGTAAACGCGGTCGAGTCCGCCGACGACAAGCCGCTTGAGATACAGCTCGGGCGCGATGCGCAGGAAGAGCTGCATGTCGAGAGCGTTGTGATGAGTGCGGAAGGGGCGTGCTGCGGCACCTCCGGCGAGTGGCTGCATCATCGGCGTTTCGACCTCGAGGTAATCACGGGCATCGAAAAAGCGGCGCAGAGCTTGCAGAACTTTGGCGCGCTTGACGAAGACTTCGCGGCTTTCAAGATTGGCAAAGAGGTCAACGTAGCGCTGGCGATAGCGCAGTTCCATGTCGGCGAGGCCGTGGAATTTTTCTGGCAGTGCGAGCATGGCCTTGGCCAGGAAGGTGAGGGAATCAACGTGGATGGTGAGTTCGCCGGTGCGGGTGCGGAAGAGATAGCCGGAGACGCCGATGTGGTCGCCGAGGTCGAGGAGTTTGTAGAGCGCGAAAGCCTGCTCGCCGACGGCGTCCTGCCGCACATAGATTTGAAGGCGCTCGCCGCCTTGCTGGAGCGTGGCAAAGCCGGCCTTGCCCTGCGCGCGAATGGCCATGATGCGCCCGGCGACGGTGACGTTGGTACGTGAGGCTTCGAGGGCTTCGGCATCGGAGGCCAGCCAGCCGGTGCGAATCTCCGGGACGGTGTGCGTCGAGCGGAATTGATTGGGATAGGTGGATTGGCCGAGCTTGGCAATCTCAACCAGCTTCTCTTTCCGCAGCGCGAAGAGGTTCTTCTCAAACTCTGAATCGAACACGTTGATTTCCTGTTGCGGCAGAGGCCGCGGTGCATTGTCAGTATAGCGTTTTGAGGCTGCAGAGGTAATTTTTCAGCCATTAAAAGGGAGTCACGCGCGAGTGTGAGCACTTTTGGTTAGTGAGTGTTGAGGAGGGCAGTGTATAAAGCAGAGGAATGGCATTTACACGATTCAACGCGAAGCCGAAGGACGAAACGAAGCGCTCCGAGGGCGTGACGACGATGATTGAGGCGGAGAAGCTTTTTCAGATTGCGGTGCTGTTGCCGGCGACAACAGTGGCAGGATGGTTTGCGGGGCATTGGCTTGACGGGAAGCTGAATCAGCATTGGATTGGCGTGACGGGAATGCTGGCAGGCGGAGTATTGGGGATGGTTTACGTGATTCGCCTGGCGATGCAATCGTTCAAAGAGAGCGATGCACGCGGTGAAGTTGCGAAAGACGATGAGACGGAAGAGAAGTAAGAGATAAAATAGAGAGTATATGACGGAAGAAGTAAAGAATTCTGCAGCAAATTCCAATGAGAATCAAACGATTCCACCGGATCATCCACTGGCGCTGTTAACGGATGAGGCAGCGGCAGCGGTGCTGGGT
>DAHXOQ010000138.1 GCA_027364815.1 Acidobacteriaceae bacterium
AATTTGGTCTGAATCTGGTACCAGATTTGGGGGAGTTGCTTGTAGCTGCGCAGTTCGCTGCGCGCAATGGTGGTCATGATCTCTTCGTGAGTCATGCCGAGGCAGAGGTCTGCGCCCTTGCGGTCCTTGAGGCGGAACATGTTGTCGCCCATGCCGGTCCAGCGGCCGGATTGCTCCCAGGGCTCTTTGGGGAGGAGGGCGGGAAGGAAAAACTCCTGGCCGATCTTGTCCATTTCCTCGCGAACGATGGCGATGATCTTGTTCAGGGAGCGCTGACCTAGAAAGAGATAGCTGTAGATGCCGGCGCCCAACTGGCGGATGTAGCCGGAGCGCAGGAGGAACTTGTGGCTGGCCACTTCGGCATCTGCCGGGGCCTCGCGGAGGGTAGGGATAAAGAGTTTGGACCAGCGATGCATAGACAAGAGTGGGGCTTTCCCGCCGGAATAGTCCGGCGCATGAGTAGGAGTTACGACTCTTTCATTCTAAATGTTCCAGTGGATGAAGTAGGCGGTTGTGATTCTTAATTGAGAGATGGGAGAAACAGTCTTTAAAAAATGGATTGCAATTTGGCTCCCGCTGACGCGGGAATGGCAAGTTGGCTTGCTCTGTGCGCAAGTGGCGAGTTGGCGCAAGATTTTGTTGAATTTTGGACCGGTACTTAGACGTTGAGTTTTTTTGATAAGTATTCAATGTAGATATGCCGGTTTTGGTGAGGAAAACAGGCTGTGTTTACCATCTGGTTAGCCATCTTGAAAAAAACACTCAGGCGGTCCCTGTACTACCCGAAATGAAAAATTTATTTGTGGCGGCGGGTGGCTTTCAACACCATGGAGAAGACGCCGGACTCGTCACGGGCGACGAGGAGTGAAACGTGGCGGTTGATGGCGATTTCAGCCTGGATGAGTTGCTGGGATGTGGAGTTGGCGTTGGTGGCAAAGGTGAAGGTGACGGCGCGGCCGATTTGCTCAACGACGGTGACGCGCGAGGTGGTGGTTCCCTGGACGCCGAGGTAGGAGGGGTCAACCTTGACAGTGCCCGCGCCGAAAAGTTTTTGCACGCGACTGCTGACGGTGGCGTTGAGCGCTCCGTTGAGCAGTGCGTCGGTAGTGGGGCTGGAGGCATTCTCCTGCTGTTGCGTGTAGAGTCGTTGTTGCTCGTTCGTGTGGCCAAGAGCGAGGAGAGCGACGACATCGGCTTGCGGGAGCGGCGGTTCGCTGCGGTAGGTGATGGAGTTTCTGTCGAGAGAGCCGTGGATGCCGAGGGTGATTTCGTAATCCTGCACGCGTGCCGTGGCATTGAGATTGATGATGGGCTGAATGCGGACGGGATTGTCGAAAAGAATCTCGCCATTCTCGAGGTCGTAGTGTGTTCCGGCGATGGTGGCGCTGCCTTCAGTGACGGAGATGTGACCGAGGAGCGATGGATTGGCGAGGGTGCCGCGCAGCCGGAGGTCTACGTTGCCGGCAAGTTTTGCGAATGCGTTCTGGAAGCTGAGCTGGGGCGAGGATTGGATTCGCACGTCGAGGCGGAGGTGATTGGAGGGCGCATCGAGCGGCGGAATGATGCGAATGGAATTGGATTGCGCAGCGAGAGCCGCAAGGTCGATGTCAGGTGTGATGGAAAAACGTGTGATGAGGACGTTGCCGCTGAGGAGGAGATTTGTGGGAGTTCCCTGGAGCCGGAGAGTGGTGTCGCCGAGAGCGCTGACGCCTTGTGGATAGCGGATACGAATGGATTTTCCGGTGACGGAGAGGTCGGCATAGAGGCCGTTCTGGTAAGCGAGGTAGCCGGAGAGCGAGAGGAGTCCGCCACCGCTCATGGCGGTGAGTGTGCGCACTTCCAGGCGGTTCTGATTGAACTCAAGTGTGCCCTGAAGTTGGCTGAGACCGTTGGTGAGGTCTTCAAGGGAGAGTGCGCCGTTTTGAAAGTCGATGGTTCCGGTGAGTCCGGGGCTGGCGAGGTTGCCGTGGGCCTGAATTTTGAATAAGGCCGTGCCGCTGGCGGTAAGGTCGTGGTCAAGGGTTTCAGCAAGCTTGAGATTGATGTTTCCGTTGGCGACGAGGTTGAGCGGGTGGTTGCCGGAGAGCGAAAGGTCGCCGTTGAGATTGAGGTTGGTGTTTTCACCGATGATGTGGACGGGATCGAGGGTGATGCGGTTTGAGGCGAGCGAGGCGTGGAGATTTTGCTCGGAGCGGAGTTGGACACCTTGAACGGTTGCGGAGAGCGGCGCGAGATTGGCCTGGCCTTTCATTTGCTCAGGATGCGCGAGCGGGCCGGTTAGGGTGAAGGTGCCGTCGATGGAAGAGCTTGCCGAGAGCTCTTCAAGGTGGGCAATGCGGAAGAGCGTGGCGATGTTGAAGTGCGAGAGATTGATTTGAGCCTGGGTTGGAAGGTCAGGCTTGAAGGCGGTTGTGCCGTGAGCGATGAGAACCGCGGAATCGAAGTTGGCCTGTGCGTCATAAGTGAGCGCGTGATTGGCGGCGTAGGCGGAGACCACGAGCGTGCCCGGCTGGACTGATTTGATGGAGGGGGAAGAAATGTTGGTGATGAGAAGATTATCGATGGATGCGTGGGCTTGAAAGCGCGGGTCAGAGAGTGTGCCCACGCCTGTGGCGGAGAAGTTGACTGCGCCGGAGAGATAGGGCGAGAGCGATTTGAAGGCGTTGAAGTGCTTGAGTTGGAGTCCGGCGCCGTGAGCGTCAATTGTGTAGCTCTCATTGGAGAAGTTGTACGTGCCGCGGGCCGAGAGAGAGCCTTCAGGCGCGTTGACAATCAAGCTTGAGACGTTGAGGAGCGAGTCTTTGAGGTCGCCGTGTATGTGAACGCGCGAAATAGTTTCGCCGTAAGCGGTGGCAGAGGTAAGTTGCACCCATCCGGTTCCGTTCAGAGAGCGCAAACGGCCATTGCAATCGAATTGCGTGGCGAGAATTCCGGTGACGGGATAGGTTTTTCCGGTGAGTGCGTAGATATCGCCGAGGTCGATTCCATGCGCGGTGACGTGAAGGCGGAGATTCGATGCCAGGTCGTAAGCGGGCGCGGTTGGATCGCGCGCTGGCGCCGGACCAGTGACTGCATCAAGCGAGCCATTCAGTTCGACAACGCTCGAGGCGCGAGTGAGACGGGCGTGATCAACAAGAAGATGCCTGGCCGAGTATGTGCCAGCGGCTTCAATTGAATCCCATGGCATCCACTGCGGTTTGAGATTGTAGTCTTTTGGATTATTGGCGGCGTGCGGAGGAAGAATGAGCGAGATTTGCATGGCCGTAACGGCGCCGCTCATGTGGGGATCGAGAATGGAGCCGCCCCACAGCCCTTTGAAGTTGAACTGTGACTGATGAGCTTGATTGAGCTGAACGGGAAGTGCCGCCGCGCCGCGCTGGTTGTAACTTTCAAAGTCGAGGTCGTGCAGAAGCTGGTCGAATTCGCCGAAGTTGGAGGTGTGGAACTCGACGTTAAGTGCGGAAGGACTGGAGAGCGGATAAGCGCCGAGACGGCCATGCGCATTGAAGTGGCTTGATGGGAGCTGAAGGTCGAAGTTGCGCAGATCGACAGAGCTGTTGTTCTGGTAGTAGGTGCCATCGATGATGCCGGAGGTGGGGGCTTCGCCGGGAATCATTTTGCCGGATGGCGCGATGGCGAGTTGGCCCGCAACGCGGAGGGTACGAATGTCTCCGCCTTCCCACTCGGCTTTGGTGGGGCCGTTGATGAGGCCATCGAGACCGAGGCGATGGAAGTCTGTCGGAGCGACGATCTGCATCAGAGTGTCGATTGGCAAAGCGTTGAGTTGCGCGTTGACGAGGCCATCGACGGGAATGAAAACATCCCATGAGCGCATGCTGGGAAGCGCGAGGCCTGCGGGCCGCACGTTGTAATTGGGCATGCCGGGAGATGGCGCGATCCAATGATGGAGAACAACTTCGCCGGTGATGTTGCCGCCCTGTGCAAGACGCACATTGATGTTTTCAAAACGCAGAACGGATTTGTCAGCGTGGGCACGGGTATCGAGAAGGATGCCGGAGGAGTTCAGACCACCGCCGGTGTAGGAGCCGTTATCGACGTGGACCGGGCCATCGACGTGGAAGTCGCCGGCTTTGCCTGCGGCAGTGAGGTCGAGTCGCGCGCTGCCGGCGGGAGTGTCTTCAAAACCTGTGAGCGGCTGGAGGAGCGCGAGCTCAAACTCGCCTTTGCACTTGGCGTCCCACGCGGGATTCGTGAAGTCATGCAACGATCCGGTGGCGGAAATTCGATGGGAAATCGAAACAATTTCCAGCGAGCGGAGAAATGCGGAGTTGCGCGTGAGGTCGATCACGGATTGAAGCCGGTAGTGTGCCGTGGGCGTATCTTTGGCCGGGTTCGTGTAATCGATGTTGATGCCGTGGCGTAGTGCGAGATCGTTAAGCGTGGTTTCGAGGTGATAACTGTCAGTGGCCATCAGAGTGCGTGGCTGATAGGCGAGGGTGAAATCGAGATCGCGGGCATCGAGAGCGAAAAGTGTGCGCTGGGTGTTGATGCGAATGACGCCGTCAGTGACGATGATGTGGCCTACCTGGAGATTGAAGAGTTCATCGAGGGAGTTTTTGTCCGCTGAGTGCGTGCGTTTGGGTTGAGGAATGTTTGTGGTGCCATCGAGATTGAAGAGGAGATGGATGGAGGGCTTGCTGATTTCTAGTTTGCGCAGATGGATGCGCGGAGTAAAGAGGCCGAAGATGGTGAAGCTGGCGTGAAGACGCTCAATGCGGACGTAGGGCTCCTCGGTGGAGGGTTCGTGGCCGTGAATGATGAGGTCATCGGCTTCGGCGTCGAGGTTGAGAGGCTTCCAGTGGAAGGCAGCGATTTCAACGCGTCCTCCGGTGGCTTCTTCGAGTTGGGCAATGAGCCTGGCGCGGGCAAGTTGCTCAAAGGCCGATGAACTCAGCCAGATGAAGATTCCCATGATGGCGAGGACGATGATGAGTATCAAGGTAAGGAAGCCGCGCAGGGTGTGAATGGACCAATGCACGCGGGGATGGAAGAGGAGGCGTGTCAGTTTCATGGACGCGGCCCTCCTGTGGTGATTGGCGCCGGCGCGGGTGTGGATGGCGCGGAAGTAATGAGAGTGGGAGCTAGTGCGGGGTCGAGATACTCTACGTCACCTTCTTTGCGCAGGGTGGTGAGCCAGTCTTCAAGGAGGAGGTTGACTTGCTTTTCCAGAAGGACTTCGTTGATGCGCGAAGAAACGGATTCGAGAGTGGGCGCGAGCGAAGGGTTTGAGTACTGAGGCAGGAGGATGGTTTTGTAGTAGGTCTGAATCTGCTCCGGTGTGATGTGAATTCCGGCGCGGAATCTTTGCTCAATGAAGTCGAGAATCTGGAGTTGCTCGCGGATGAAGGAGTCAATTTCAGCGGCGGTCAGGTGTGATTCTGCAAGAAAGGCCTGCCAGCCTTCAGGTGTGTCACAGTGGAGGCGGACACAGGCGGGGAGTTGGGTGCGGAGTTCAGCGAGGCGGGCTTCGACGGCTTGCTGAAGCTGCGCGGGAGTCAGAAGCGGTTGATTAACGAACTGCTGACGAATCAGCGTACGGCTGATGAGATGGCCCAGAATTTCTGATGGGGCCAGGTGAGTGGTGAAATCAAGATTTGGATCGAGGATGCTCAAACGCGTTTCGCGGTCGAGATCGCTTTGTAGAATAACTTGCTGATTGACGACGACGAGTACGCGGTCGGCGATGACTGGCGCTGGAGTTTGCGTTGAAGACTGAGCCGATGCAGAAGAGAAAAGCAATAAGGCGATGGAGAGGAACAGGACGAGCGATCGCATCGCACTCAGTAGAGGCGAAGTGGCGAGTTTGCGGAATCTGGATTGCGTCGAGTTCATGGTGCTCAGTTTCAGATTAAGTCCGGCGGGCATTAGAAGCTTTGCCCCAGACTGAAGAAAAAGTTGAAGTGCGGCGCCTGGCCAACGTAAGGCGTGATGGGTAGGTTGTTGTTGTAGGAAACAGGGTAAATCGGAGGGTTGAGGTTGTAACTGAGGTCGATGCGAATGGGTCCGACAGGTGTGTGGTAGCGAAGGCCGAGCCCGGCAGCGTGCGAGAAGTAATTGAAGCTGCAGGTTCCCTGCTGACCGGTTGAGGTGAAGGGACCAATGGTGGTGGAGCTGCAAGTGGAACGATTTGGCTGCGTTACACGAAAGATGCTCGGCCATATGTCGCTGGCGTTGACGAAGACGTTGCCCATGTCATGGAAGAGAACGAAGCTGAGCGAGTTGGAGACAAGGGGCAAGGTCGGCGGCGGCAAACGGAGTTCGGTGGAGTTGATGAAAGCTCCGGCGCCGCCGATTGGGAATCCCGTGAAGTGATCGCGCGGGCCGGCCGTGTTGACGCCAATACCGCGATGAGAGTTTGGGCCGCCTGCATAGAGGCGCTCCGGGAGCGGGATGAGCTGTTCACTGGAGGAGCCGAAGGATTCTATCTGCGCATAACGGGTATTGCGCGCGAGCACAAAGCGCCGCTTGTCGAAGGAGTGGTAGCTTGATTCGGAGAGATCGACGCGGTTGAACTGAGCCTGTGCGCCGAGGTACTTAACTGACAAAAACTCCTGCGCACTGGTGTAAGTTCCGCTATGTGCATCGATGGGCGAATCTCGGGTGTCGCGATTCCAGGTGAAGCCGGGCCCACTGACAAGGACTGCTGAGGAGAGAAGATTAATTTCAGAGGGATCAACCTGGATGCTGTTTTTATCAACTTTGACACGGCGGAAAGAAAGTTCGTAGACAAAGGTGTTGGCGCGATTGAGCCAGTCGCTGGGATTGAGGAATCTTTGCGTCAGCTTGAATCCTCCATCGAGTTGTGAGGAGACATAAGTGGTGACATCCTGCGTGTTGGCGTAGCCACTCGAGATGGTGAATCCGAAATCCTGATTGCCGAAGAGCCGAGGGGTTTGGTAGAGCAGGTTGACTTTTTGTTCGAGCAGGCCGTAGGTGCCGCGCAGGGAGAGCGATTGCTCACGGCCGGAGAGATTGCCGCGGCTGATGTCGAGGAGAACGCGTGGACTGACTCCGGTTTTACCGTTGGCAGGGCAGGATGAGCCGCTGGAAACAATCAATCCGCAGACGCCCGTGGAGGCCTCAAATCCGAGACCATAAGTGAAGGACCAGCGACTGGCCTCCGTGGTTTGAATCAGGACGGTTCTTGGAAGCGCGACCGTCGGGATGGTGGATGCGGCGGTGTTGTTCCCGGTTGTTACAGTGCTGGCATCTGCAGCAAGCGAGGCCGTTGAAACGGGGTTGACGACCGCCATATTGACTTCACTGAAAAGCGCGTAGTCGTAGAGGTTGCGCTGGGTGGTGGCCATTTGGCTTCGGCTCAGCGGGTCACCATCGTGAATGGTGATTGCCTTGGCGATTGTTCCTGGACGCGTGTAGTGAAGGCCCGTTATCAGGATATTG
>DAHXOQ010000139.1 GCA_027364815.1 Acidobacteriaceae bacterium
CAAAAACAAGTGCGCACGATGACTTTTCAAACGGATGGGAAGGCCAGCCCGAAGGTAAAGATTACAGGAAGCCAGAATACGCAGGGGAATACTCCACAGAATATGCAGTCCGATGTCGAGGAGTTAGGTGACGGACAAACACAAGTGGATGGAGGCAAAAGCACATTTGCTGTAACAATTCCTGACGATTCAATTGATATGGCGCAGAGTTTGTCGCCGTTTCTGATTGCGTATGATGCGCAGGGGAACCCGGTGGGCACGCAAGCAAAACTGAATGGCAAGATTCCTGCGCCGCCGAAGGGTGTGTTTGAGAATGTTCGCAGCAATGGTGAAGAGCGCTTTAGCTGGGAGCCGCAGCCGGGTGTGCGCATTGCCGCTGTGATGCTTCATATTCCAGCAGGGGCGAATGTGAAAGAGGGATTTGTGGTGGCAGGGCGGTCACTGCGCGAGGTGGAAGTGCGCGAGAAGCAATTGGGACAACTTGCGTTCATCAACTGGCTGGTGATGATGGGATTGATTGTGGTTGGAATGTTGGCCTTTGGTTATTTCACGCGAGCGAAGGTTACGATAGCTGCTGTTTGAAATGAATCAACACATAAAGAGGGCCGGCGATCAGTCGGCCCTTCCCTTTTTAGAGTACTTTTGCGAGCCACTTGCCGGTGTGGGAGTGGAGGTTGGCGGCGATTTCTTCGGGGGTGCCTTCGGCGACGATTTTGCCGCCGGCGTTGCCGCCCTCGGGGCCCATGTCGATGACCCAGTCGGCGGATTTGATGACGTCGAGGTTGTGCTCGATGACGATGAGGGAGCCGCCGCCGTCGATGAGTTTTTTGAAGGCAGTGAGAAGGCGCGAGACATCGTCAAAGTGGAGACCCGTGGTGGGCTCGTCAAGAATGTAGAGGACGCGGCTGGCTTCTGATGGCTTGGCATTGGCGTTGGCGGAGCGGACCTGGGCGAGGTGCGCGGCGAGTTTGACGCGCTGAGCTTCGCCGCCGGAGAGAGTGGTGGCGGATTGACCGAGGCGGAGGTAGCCGAGGCCGACTTCTTCGAGGACGGCGAGCTTCTCTAACAATTTGTTGTGGCCGGTGAAGAAGCGCAGAGCCTGCTTGACGGTGAGGCCGAGCACTTCGTGGATGTTTTTACCTTTGTATTGCACTTCTAAAATGCGCTGCTGGTAGCGGGTGCCGTTGCAATCTTCGCAGGGGAGTTCGACGTCGGCGAGGAATTGCATTTCGACGGTGACGGTGCCGTCTCCTTCACAGGTTTTGCAACGGCCGCCGGGAACGTTAAAGGAGAAGTGGCCGGGTGAGAAACCGAGGCGCTTTGATTCAGGCTGCGAGGCGAAGAGCTCGCGGATGAGGTCGAAGGCCTTGATGTAAGTGACAGGATTGGAGCGCGGGGTGCGACCGATAGGAGTTTGATCGACTAGGACGATGTCGTTGAGGCGCTCGGCACCGGTGAGAGATTTGTAGAGGCCTGAGGGTTCGGAGTTTTCAGCCTGGCCGAGAGATTGTGTGACGGCGCGCTGAAGAATTTGATGGACGAGAGTGGATTTTCCGGAACCGGAGACACCGGTGATGGCGACCAATATTCCCAACGGAATTTCAACGTCGAGGTTGCGAACGTTGTTGGCAGTGGCTCCGCGTAGAACTAGCTTCTCTCGGCCACGTTCGCGACGGCGCGTGGGGACGGGGATGGATAGCTGGCCGGAGAGATAGCGCCCGGTGAGGGAGTTTGGATTGGCTTCGATTTCTGCGAGGACGCCTTCGGCGAGCAGTTTGCCACCGAATTCTCCGGCACCGGGGCCGAGGTCGAGGAGATGATCGGCAGCACGCAAAACTTCAGCATCGTGCTCGACAACGATGATGGTGTTGCCGAGGTAGCGGAGTTCTTCAAGGATGTGGATGAGGCGGGATGTGTCGCGCGAGTGGAGGCCGATGGAGGGTTCGTCGAGAACGTAGAGTGCGCCGACGAGTCGTGAGCCGAGCGAGGTTGCGAGCTGGATGCGCTGGGCTTCACCACCGGAGAGAGTGGAGGCGAGGCGGTCGAGGGTTAGGTACTCAAGTCCTACGGATTCGAGGAAGCCGAGGCGCTGACGAACTTCGTCGAGGATAGTTCCGGCGATTTCGGCCTGCATCGGTGTGAGCGTAAGGTTGTTAAAAAAGACACGGGCTTCAGCGATGGTCAGCGCGACAGACTGGCAGATGTTTTTGCCGCTGATGCGAACGGCGCGGGCTTCAGCGCGTAGACGCTGGCCGCGACACTCGGGGCACTCGGCATAGCCACGGTATTTGCTGAGCATGACGCGGACGTGGAGCTTGTATTTTTTGCGCTCCATCTCTTTGAAGAAGCCCATGATGCCGGCGAAACTGTCTTTGCCGTGGAGGAGAGTTTCGCGCTGCGCATCAGTGAGGTCGCGCCATGCGACGTCGCAGGGGACGCCGAGCGTGGGTGCAAGCTTGCGAAGTTCCGTGAACCAACTGCGATATTTGGGACGGTTCCAGGGATCGATTGCTCCGTCGTCGAGGGTGAGTGATTTGTCGGGGACGACGAGGGCCATATCAAAGTCGATGGTGTTGCCGAAGCCCTGGCAACGCGGACAGGCGCCGAATGGATTGTTGAAACTGAAGAGACGCGGCTCGGGATCGCGGGCGGGCTTGTGGCAGTTTTTGCACTCGAAGGCGGCGCTGAAACGGTAGCGTCGGCGCTCCGTGGGTGCAGTGTCTTGCGAGACAACTTCGTAGATGACTTCTCCACCTTCGCGGTAAGCAACTTCAGCGGCGTCGACGATGCGGGCGCGATTTTCGCCGTTGACGACGAGGCGATCAAGAAGGACGAAGACGGGAAGGGAGAAGTCGAGTTCGAGGAGTGATTCTGGTGTGGAGAATTCAACGATGTTGCCGAGTTGGTAGAGGCGGTTAAAGCCTGAGGTGCGCAGTTCGACGAGGCGGGCCTTGAGTGCTTCGCTGAGTTGCGAGCCTGGTTGCTGAGAGTTTTTTGCGGTTGCAGATGCTATAGCAGATTTTGAGGTGGCGGATTTTGTAACGCGCTTGGCTGGCTTAGGTGATTCGGGAGTTGGTTCTGTGACGACTTCAGCGTGGCGGACTGGGAAAAGGACTTGGAGGCGAGTTCCCTCCCCGAGCGCGAGCATGGAATCGGCGATTTCGTCCATGGTGTCGCGTTTGACGAGGCCATCGCAATAGATGCAGTGGACGACTCCGCAACGGGCGTAGAGGAGGCGGAGATAATCATAGATTTCTGTGGCGGTGGCGACGGTGGAGCGGGGATTGCGGGTGGTGTTCTTTTGTTTGATGGCAATGGCTGGGGCGAGGCCATCGATTTCGTCAACATCGGGTTTCTCAATGCGCTCAAGAAACTGGCGGGCGTAAGCCGAGAGCGATTCCACGTAACGGCGCTGTCCTTCGGCGTAGATGGTGTCAAAGGCGAGCGAGCTCTTGCCTGATCCTGAGACGCCGCTGATGACGGTCAGCTTGCCATGCGGGATATCGCAGGAGATGTTCTTCAGGTTGTGAGTCCGCGCTCCACGGATCACGATGAAGTCGTTCAAGATGGAATCGTTCAAATTAGTCTCGTTGCCCGGGTGGGAATGGAATCAGCCAGCCGTGCACTGTGGGGAATCTGTAGTAAAGAGCAAAGACGGCCAGATTTCATTATAGACTTTTAGCTGGCAGCGAATTACAGAGTCCCTGTTTCGACTAGCTTAATCAGTGAACCAGTTTTTCAATCGTCAATCGTCTTTGTCCCCACCAATCTCCCATGTCATTTTGAATACTGCGCCAACCGGGCTGCTAAACCTACCCATGCCCATCGGCATAGCGAGGCCCATCTCAAGGCGATTTGGTAGATGCTTATAAATTCCCGGCGTAACGTAGAAACTGTTTACACCCGCGTTCCATCGGCCATTGAATTCGAGAGTTGGAAAGAAGTGATGCGAGAGTGGACGCACCGCTGCGAGGTTGTATTCCAGCGAGCTGTCGCCGCCGCCAAGCTCTGGAATCACGCTGGTGTGAATTTGCAGCGTGCCGAATGCCTTCGCGATCATCAACTCAGGTTCATAACTCCAATTTCCCCGCGCGGTCAGTGGCGCGTTTACACCCAACGCTCCGCTGAGCGCAAAGGGGTGGTTGCCGCGGATGAACTGGTATAGCACGCTGAGATCGGCGGTGCTCCAACTTGTTGGAATCTCGCTGGTAGGCCTAGATTGAATTCCATAGGGGACTTCGAGGCCTAACTGCAACCGATCAGTGAGGCCATACTCAATGTCCAGCCCTGCGGAGCTGCCATCCATCACGCTTCCGCGACCTCGAAACGCAGTGCTACTTAGAGTTAATTGTAGTTCACCATTCTCCTCGCTACGGACCGCCTCTGAGAGGAAGAATTCCTCGATGTAAACCGGAAGCGCCCCACTTGTTGCGGTAGTAGATTGTGCTTGTGACACAGGTTGCGCACCGGATGATTGACCCATTGCAACGGTACTTGCATAAGCTAAGAAGCAGATGTAAACACTCCGCGTTAAATGTGCGGATAAGTAGTATCGATATGCAAACAATTGCCCCTCGCTTCCATTTGTCAGGCGTCCTGCAACTAGCGATTTCGAAAATCCGGGCGCTCTACTTCTCAAATTCAAGATGCAAGCAATAGTTGAGACTTCAATCTCAGAAAGTTCAGGCCGGGAGTGTCTTCTCTTGGCAAAGTTTAATAGGTGAAGGGTATGAATTCGTACTGTCATTAGCTCATCCTGCAAAAAACGTTGCCCGTGCTCAGCCGTCAAACAGAGTGCCGCAAAGTAAACTGGTAGTGAAGAGGTATATACGTGCGCCCAGCTGGATTGAGATTGTTGATTCTCCCTTTTGCTCTTTTGAGCTTGTTGCAAATGCCGAGTGCCCCACTCCAAGCTCAGAGCAATGGCGAGGTTGCAGTTCAGCCTGATACTCATCAACTCTCTGCTGAGGTTGCGGATGCTGAAGCCGCCATACTGCGCTCAGATTGGAAGGCGGCACAGCACAAGCTGGAGGAATGGCTCAAGGCAAACCCAAAGGATGGTCATGCGCTTTTTGATGCGGGGTATGTAGCCGATGCACAGAACCGTACGCAGGAAGCAGTGGTGTATTACCGCCAGGCGGTTCTCGCCGAGCCGAAATCATTTGCCGCGCATCTCTCTTTGGGATTGCTGCTGGCACGGATGGGCGAACCAACTGAAGCGCGGCCTGAACTTATTCAAGCAACAAAACTTGACCCGGGTGACCTTGGCGCGGCGATGAAGGCACGTGCGTGGCGCGCACTGGCAGAGCTTGACCGTCCTTCGAAGGGGTATCCGGGTAACCTGGCAAGCGCGTCGCAGGATTTGATTGAAGCGCTGAAGCTTTCAGCGGAGACGCCGCAAGATACTGTGCTGGCAGCCGAGTTGGCGGAAGACGCCGGCAATTATGATGCGGCGATTGCGGCTTATCGCAAGGCGCTTACGAAGGATCCGGGAATGACGGTGGCGACGGCGGGGCTGGCGCACTTGTTGATTGCACGCAAGAACTATGCGGAGGCGGAAACATTACTGCGCGCTGCAGTTGAAAAAAATCCGGATGATCCTGCATTGAATGCGCAGTTTGCGACTGTTTTGGTGGCGGAGGATAAGTCCGAAGCGGTGCCGGTGCTGGAGAAACTTTATGCGGCGCATCCCGCTGATACGGCAATCAGCCGTATGCTGGAACAGGTTTATGCGACGGCGGGAGATTATGCGGCATCTGACAAGCTCTGCATCAAACTGTTGGAGGTTACGCCAAACGACGCGGTGGTGCTGGTTGATCACGGACAGAATCTGATACATCAGCTTCAGTACCCGGCGGCGCTAGCGGCCTTTGACAAGGCGACGAAAGCGGACCCTACAAATGCCGACGCGTGGAGTGGATTGGCGTATACGGCTTCGCGCACGCAGCAGCCGAAGTTGACTTTACAGGCGCTTTCGAAGCGGTCAGGGTTGCAGCCTGACAATGCTTCGACGTACTTTCTTTGGGCGACGGCTTACGACACACTTCATGACAAGTCGAATGCCGCGCGGTCTTACCATCAGTTCATCAACGCCTCAGGCGGGAAGTTCCCTGATCAGGAGTGGCAAGCCAGGGAAAGGCTAAAAGTACTCGAAAATAAATAAATTTCTCCCTCGAATGATCTAAATTGCACTGGACTCCAGACGAAAATTGCGCTACAGTCTTCGGAAAGGTCACAAGTCCAGTTGGTTCAAACGGGGGTGCGATTATGCTTTCCTCGAATAACTTGTCAGCTCGGTCACTTCCCTTCTTTGCTGTCGCCCTGGTTGCGCTTTGTTTTAGCTACGGTAACGCACGGGCTTATGCGGATTCCCCGGACGAACATCTTCTTGATCAGCAAGGCATTGAAGAGCTTGAAGCCAAGGCGCTCAATGCTGACCCACGCGAGCAGTGCTTCCTGTTTGCGCAGCTTGTGCACCAACTGACGGAACAGAGTGCGCAGAAATATGCAGATGGCGATACGGAGAAGGCGATTGCCGGACTGAAGAAGATTCAGAATTTTGCGATGAAGATAAACATGCGATTGACAGAACATGACAAGCGGCTCAAGAACGCGGAGATTTTGTTGCGCCACACAGCATTCAGACTGCGCGAGATGCTGCATAGCAGCAACGCAGAAGACCAGCCGCTGGTTTTAGAGACACTGGCCCAGATTGACCATCTTGAATCTGACGCACTGCAGCAGGTCTTCAAAAAATGAGTCTTAGGGGCAAGATTTTTAGTGGTGCTTTGATTTCAATCGCGGCGTTCAGTATTTTTTTACCTGCATCGATTGCGCAGCATGAGAAGCGCGAGCCGCTGACGGATGCGCAGATCGAAGAGATCCGCGAGGCAGGGGGGGGGCCAGCGGACCGGATTCGACGGTACACAAAATTCCTGGATGAGAAGGCGGAGAAGATCAAGGCGCTTGCCAAGCGGGGGCGGTCAGTGAACCGCACGCAAGCACTGGATGGCCAGCGGCAAGATTTTACGGCGCTGATGGATGAGTTGGGGTCGAATCTGGACCAGTACTCCGAACGCAAGGCGGATTTGCGGCGGGCGATGAAGCCGTTGGTTGATTCAAGCGCGAAGTGGATGGGGATTTTGCGCGCACTGGCGGGAGAGCCGGGTTTTGATGTGTCGCGGAAGGAAGCAATCGAAAGCACGGATGATATTTCCGCTGAGGCGGCACGGATTCAGACAGAGCAGGAAGCTTACTTTGAAACTCATACGGATGAAAAGGGGCAGGAGCGGGCAGAGCCAAAATAATGAGCGAAGAAAGTTTATGCTAGCCTGAAATTAGTGAACCCCGAAACCCACACATTATTTGAAGAAGAATACCGCGCGCTGAGGCCGCGTGCGCCGATGCCTGTGATA
>DAHXOQ010000013.1 GCA_027364815.1 Acidobacteriaceae bacterium
GATTAGTGTTCGCAAGCGCTGATGCCATGATGTGGACATCTTTCCAATTCGAATAAGGGCTGAGATGAATTCGCCATCCTCGCCGAAGGTGCCGCTCTGGCCGCTTGCCATGAGGCGTGCTTTTAGGTGGGGGTTGCGGCCTTTGCCATCGCTGACGACAACCAGAGGACCATCTTCAAGCCAGCGCAGGAGGGGGCGGTTTTCATCGGAGCGGAGGGTCCACTTCCAATCGTCGACGGAGGCATCATCCCCTTTGGAGCGAGCGGGAAGCCACTGCATAACTTCATAGAGACTGTTGAGGGTGAGATTAACGATGGTAGCCGAGTGGAGGCGAAGATTCTCGCGCATGGTCGGCAGAAACTCACGACCGATGGCCTTGATGGAGTATTTTCCGGGGAAGATTTGCGGTATTGAATAGCGGCCCTGATCGTCAGTAAAAACGCTTGCGGCGATGGAGAGATCCGGACGCAGAAGTTGTACGACGGCGCCCATCTGGGGCTTTCCGGCCGAGTCAGTTACCTTGCCAGTTACACTAGCCGGGCCAGCCCCGTATAGACAGGGAGAGCCAAGCAAGATGTTGCCTGCAAGGATTATGGCTGCGAGATGGAATCTGCTCATCACTCTGGTTGGTATCAAAACCTGATTCTTAGAGCTGGCAGCGTCCCTGACATTCCCCAAAATAAGTACCCATCCCCGAAGCGCCCGATTCGACTGTCGGGCTGCTGCATGGGATGTTCATTATTCCACTACAAAAGGCGCTGACTGCGCAATCTCTTGTTTTGAAATTGCGTCGTTCACTTTGATTGTGACGCTGTACTTGCCGGGTTGTAATCCGGCAACCTTGAAGCCTTTTTCAATGGTGAGCTGGTCGCTGTGCGCCTCAATATCCTTTGAGGCGACCTGCTGCTCGAGAAGCACGGTACCGGCGGTGGTGTCTTTGATCTGGTAAGTGACGGTAGCCGAGTTACTTTTGGTGGCCTCGTCGATTCCGAGGTTGTAGACCTGCATCCAGAAGTTGAGCTGCTGGCCGCGCTTAAAAGTGACGGGAGTCATCGCGTTGGGGCTGACACGCGGACGGACGTAAGTGTTGCCAATAATGAAGTTACCTGTTCCGATTGAGTGGGAATCGACGGCATTCATTTGATCGGCGAGAATCAGAGTTGAGGTCTCGAGCTTGTCGTCGTGGAAGGTGGGAACTTCAATTCCCTGCCCAAAGTAGCCCATGTGGTCGGGGTTGTTTACGTCCTTGATGGCGATATCGAGTCGGTAACGTTGCGAAACCAGCGGGAGAGCTTTCCAGTAGACTGACTGACGGTCGAGGGTTTTTTCAAGCAATTCAGAGGGCTGGGTAATTTAGACGGTGTCCTCAAAAGTCTGGACCACGCGGTGGTTGATGTTTGTAACCTTGCCGAGAATGTTCACTACACCTTTTGAAACACCGTCCTTGGTGACGAATGTGACATCGCGGTTCTTGATTTGAATGGTGACGGGCACCAGCACCGTGTTCTCTGTGACCTTCACATAATCCACGCGCACATCAAAGGGGAAAATGGGGCCGGAGAGAATCTTGTGCTCGCTCATGAAGTTTTCAAGATCTTTGAACTTGATGACAGGGGGCGCGAAGAGCTTGGCTGCGACTTCAATGCGGTCAAATTGCTTTGAGTTCTGCTGGCTGGAGAGAGGACCTGTTCCGAGGTCTTCGAGTCCGCCCTTGAAACGGTCGGCTTTTTTGGCCTGGCCCATTTGTTCCCACTGGGTGGCGCCAGCGCCGGGAACGTGGAGGAGCGCGTCCTTTTCGCTACGGTCGATGGTGAAGTGATAATCGCCGCACTGGCAAGAATCGACGAATTCGAGATCGATGTTGTCGCCGATGCCTTCAAGGTAGCGATAGTGCCAGACCTCGAATGGGAAGGTGGAGGTTTCGCCTCCACCTTCTTCCATGGGTCGCTGATAGCTGCCTCCGGCGGGGTGGGAGTCGATGGAGTCAGGCTTGCCGAAAGAGATATAGATGTGTCCGCGGTCGGTTTTCCAGCCGGGCTTGCCAGCGGCAAAGTGCTCGTTTGCGTAAGCGATGCGGCGGTAGTGCTCTTCGCGGTATTCGTTCTCTTCGGTGTCCGGAGTGGGATCGCGCCGCAGCCAGAACTGCTCGACGAACTGGTCCCGTTCCTCATCGGTTTGCAAGGCCTTGAAAGCCTTCCGCTCGTCGTCGGTGCTGAGACTCTTGAAGGCTTTGCGCTCTTCATCAGAGATGATGTAAGCGGCGTCCTGATCAAGCCATGTTTTGTAGGCTCCCTTTAACTCACCCTTGAGAGCTTTTCGGCGCTCAAAACGTTGCTTGTCGGTGAGAGGACGGTTGAGCGGGTCAACATCCTGGCCGTCGGAGGTGGACTTCTTCTCAGTAACCGTAGCAGAAGATTGTACCTGCTTTGGGGCAGGTAACTGGACTGTGGTTGGGGCTGGTTGACTCTGCGTGGCTGCGGGCTGACTCACCGGAGTTGCCGAGGTATCTGTTTGTTGTGCCTGTAAACTGAGGCTAACTGCCAGAACGGAACCGAATGCCATGAAGGCATTAGCTGTCACCACCAACAAATCTGCTTTAGACCCGAAAAACTTCATTTTCTTCAAGACTCCCTGCGTATAACCATTCTACGGTCCCGGGAGGGCCCCGGCAAGACAAAGGCTGCTGGTTTCTTACAGATTGGACGAAGACCTGAATGGAAAGTCAACAGATTGCGGGAGGGTCAGCGGCACAAATGGCAGTTGATATCAGGTATTAACTTGCTCGTAATGAATTAAATGAAGATAATTTGTGATGAAAGGCGAGTAAAGGGAACAAATTGCGTTTTCATTTCGTAAACTAAGTAACAGTATCAGCAGATGTGGAGCCTATAGACCTCATGAAGAAGATTCTCATAATTGTTGCCGTGTGTTTGGCGGCGGTGGGCCTGATTGTAGCCGGTATCATTTTTCAGCAATCCGGCTATACGCATGTGATGACAACCAAAGTATCGCGGCAGGATCTTTCAACGATCATCAGCGGAACGGGTCAGATCAAGCCGAAGACATATGTAGTGCTGGGCGCAACAGCGATGGGCCGCGTGACGCATCTTTTTGTGAAAGAGGGAGACCGCGTGGTGAAGGGCCAGACGGTGGCCAGCATTGAGAATGTGCAACAGGAAGCGGCGGTGAACGGCCAGAAGGCGACAATAGACGCGGCCAAGACGGACATTGCATCTTACATTGCTGCTGAAAAGACGGCGGAAGCGAATTTGGATCACGCCAAGGCAGACCTGGTGCAGAAGAAGCTGGATTATGAGCGCGCCGATGCGATGCTGAAGGAAGGGATTCTATCGAAGCAGGATTATGACGCAAAGAAGGCTTTATATGACACCGACGTGGCGTCCGTAGCGCAGGCGGTTGCCCAGTTGAATCAGGCCAAGGCGAACACCGACTCGGCCCGCGGTCACTTGCATACTCAAGAGGCAAATCTGAAAGCCAATCAGAATTCACTTGACCTGACGTATGCGGTGGCACCGTTTGACGGAATCGTGACCAACGAACCGGTACGCGAAGGTGAAACGGTTGTAATCGGAATTCAGAACACGAACGGGTCGACGCTGATGACGCTGGCCGATATGAGCGTGATTACGGCAGAGGTGAAGGTTGACGAGACGGACATCGTCAACGTGAAAGTGGGTCAGCCTGCAGAGGTCACGGTTGATGCGCTTCCGGGCAAGGTTTTCAAGGGTCATGTGACGCTGGTTGGCGACCAGGCAATTAACCGCTCGACCGGTATTGCGACCTCGCAATCGACCACTGGCACAGAAGAGGCGAAGGACTTCAAGGTAGTGATTACGCTTGACGATAAATCGGATGATTTGCGTCCAGGACTTTCGACGACGGCAAAGATCACGACTGCGCACAAGACCGCAGTGCTCTCGTTGCCGATTCAGGCGCTGACGATGCACTCGCCTGACGCGGACAAGCCGGCGGGGACAGTTTCAGCGGGCGCGAAGCCGACACCTCCGCAGCAGGGCGTCTTCAAGATTGAGAAAGACAAGAGCGGGAAGCCGCGGGCGAAGTTTGTACCTGTGACGACAGGAATCACCGGCGCAACGGATATTGAAGTGACAAGCGGATTGAACCAGGGCGATGAGGTTGTCATCGGGCCATTCAAAACATTGCGCATCATCAAAGACAACGCGCTTATCAAACGTGATGAGGACAAGGGTCAGACCAGCGCTCCGCCACCGAGCAACTAAGGTGAGAATTTTTGCGGATTCGTAGTGCGATGGTGGAAGTAGCGAAGCGGCAGAGTTGCAAGTGCAGCAACAACTGCGAGCGGGACCAAAAAAGAATTGAAGGAATTGACCTGATGGCAGCAACGACCAGCAATGAAGTGATGGAGCAGAAGCCGCATCTTTCAACGGGCGACGTGATTGTCGTTGAGAATCTTTGGCGGACTTATGACATGGGTTCCGAGCAGGTTCACGCTCTGCGCGGGGTCTCGCTGAATATCAAGCACAATGAATACGTAGCGATCATGGGACCGTCGGGATCAGGCAAATCGACGCTGATGAATCTGATTGGCTGCCTGGATACGCCGACGCAGGGACGTTATTGGCTCAACGATCAGTTGGTGAGCGAACTCAACGACGACGAGCTGGCACGCATTCGCAACAAGGAGATCGGGTTTGTCTTTCAGACGTTTAATTTGCTGGCCCGCGCAAGTTCACTGCACAATGTTGAGCTGCCGCTGATCTACAACGGAACTCCCGCAGCGGCGCGTATGGAGCGCGCGATTGAATCGCTGACTAACGTTGGCCTTGCCGACCGCATGCACCACAAGCCCAATTAACTCTCGGGCGGTCAGCGCCAGAGAGTCGCCATTGCGCGCGCGCTGGTCAACAGCCCGTCGATTATTTTGGCGGATGAGCCGACAGGCAACCTTGACTCCAAGACCGGCATAGAGATCATGAGTCTTTTTGACGAGCTGCACTCGAAGGGAAACACGATTGTGCTGGTCACGCACGAGCCGGATATCGCCGAGTACGCGCATCGCGTTGTCCATATTCGAGATGGACAGATAGCTTCGGACGAGCCTTCGAAGCGCTTTCGATCGTGATGTAAATCAGAAAAATATTTCGCAATAAAAAATCCAGGGAGCATCTTCGCTCCCTGGATTTTCATTTTGAAAGAACGCAGAGTGGAATAAATTACAACGCCCTATGATTCACAGATTAAACTACAGCATCATTTCCGTAAAGCCAAAGTTTTGCGGCGTTTTGTCGCATCCTCGCAGAACCTCTAGCTTACAATTCTGAACAGAGCGCAATCCCGCTCGGGGAATCAACGATGCGTGTCGCCGTCACCGAACGAAATGAGTTATCGGATCTCGACCTGCGCCCCGCATCGGAGCTTGCGCCATCGCTCGCACTTCCGTGGCTGATGCGCCTGCGATACGGTGTGCTCTTAGGACAAATCGCACTGCTGCTGGCTGCTGCGTTCATTGCGCAGATAGAGCTACCACTTGCGTGGCTGGCTCTTCCGCTTTCGATTTCGCTGATTTCAAATCTACTGCAACGCCAATTGATTCGCCGCTACGGTGCACGCCGCGCGATTGGCCTCACACTCATCGTCGACACGCTATCGCTGACGGCGGTGCTTGCACTTTCCGGCGGCCCCGCCAATCCATTCAGCCTGCTCTACCTTGTGCAAATTACGTTCTCCGCCGTGGTGTTGAGCAAAACATGGACGTGGTCGCTTGGCGCGCTCTCGGTCGCGAGTTTCGGGTTTCTGTTTTGGGCGCATGTTCCCGTACTCGCGCTGGAAGGCCATCATCCGGCGTCTGGATTTTCTATTCATTTGTATGGGATGTGGATGGCTTTTGTTGCTGCTGCGTTGCTGATCACGATCTTTATCGGAAAAGTCTCTGAGGTACTGCGCGGACACGAACTTGAAGTGCTGCGGCTGCAAACTCAACTCAGCCGCAATGAGAAGATCGCTTCCATTGCTACACTTGCAGCCGGCGCTGCGCATGAGCTCGGTACGCCACTCACCACCATCGCCATTGTTGCGCATGAGCTGGACCTCTACGCCGAGAATCATGCCCACGATGAGCATCTGGCGAGTGAGGCCCGGCTCATCCGCAGTGAAGTCGACCGCTGCAGCGGGATTCTGAAGGCGATGAGCGCGCAGGGTGCTGAGATGATCGGCGAAGCTCCCACTGCAATTCGCATCAGCGAGTTGCTTGAATCTCTACGCAAGAGTTTTCCGAAAGTGATAAGCGAAAAGTTGCTTACAAAATCTGCGCCTGCTCTGACTGCAATGCTTCCCGTTGATTCAACACGCAAGGTTCTCGCCGCGCTGGTGCAAAACTCGTTTGACGCAAATTCTGAAAATGCCGTTGAGCTTTTGTGCGAGCGCGTTGACGGGAATTTGCGCTTCACAGTCAAGGATTCCGGCGCAGGGATGAGCGCGGAGACGTTGCGTCATATTGCCGAACCTTTCTTCACGACCAAGTCACCGGGCAAAGGGATGGGACTGGGCACATTTCTGGCGCGCGTCTTTGCGGAGAATATGGGCGGCAGCTTGATTTTTGATTCTGTGCCCGGCAAAGGAACAACAGTAATTCTGGAGTTGCCACTTGAGTGAGTTTGAAAATGCTTCGCGCATGGAATTTGATTCACGCTCAGTACTCATCGTTGATGATGATGAGAATTTTCGTACGAGATTAGGCCGCGCTTTCCACACACGAGGGTGGGAAGCGAGCCTGGCTGCTAACGGACAGGAAGCACTTGCAGTGGCGCGCGAAACTGCTCCCGATCTCGCAATCGTTGACTTGCGCATGGCCGGCGAGAGCGGGCTCGATGTTGTGCGCCAACTTCGAGCACTGGATTCTACCGTGTTCATTTTGATGCTCACGGGATATGGAAGTATCGCGACGGCGCTCGAGGCTGTGCGCGGAGGGGCTGATCATTACATGAGCAAGCCTGTTGACGCCGACCAGATTCTTGCGGCATTTGAGAATTTGAAGAGCCAGATTCCGGTGAAGGATATTGAGTCCGAAGTTCCGAGCCTGGCGCGGGTGGAGTGGGAACATATTCAGCGCGTGCTCACGGATTGCGGCGGTAACATCTCGCTGGCTGCAAAGAGGCTTGGGCTGCATCGCCGCTCGCTGCAACGCAAACTTTCAAAGTATCCGCCAAGAGTGTGAAAAGCATTGTGAATGTCCCTATAATCACCAGCATGAGCACACTCTCACGCATCGGCATTGCAATTGACACAGATCTTCTTGCGCGCTTTGACCGCTTGAGCAGGCAGCGTGGATACACGAACCGCTCGGAGGCTTTTCGCGACCTCATGCGCGAGCAACTTGTGATCGAGCAGACGAATGCGAGCGATGCGCGCGTGGTTGGGTCGGTGACGCTGATCTACGACCATCACGCCGCCGGATTGCCAGACAAGTTGATGGACTTGCAGCATGAGTTTCACGAGCTTGTGGTCTCTACGACGCACGCGCATCTCGATCACGACTCATGCCTAGAAATACTCATCGTGCGAGGCCGCTCCGATCAGGTGGAGCAATTTGCAGATCGATTAATTGGAATGAAGGGGGTAGTGCATGGGCGTCTGGTGAAATCAATTTCCGCATACGAGATACAACCCAAGCACAAACATCCGCACGGAAAAGCGCACAAACATTGATGCGGCCGAGTCGCGGGCAAAGTTGATTACGCGGCGTTTTTGAAATACATTATTTGACTTCAGGGTGCTCACGCCCTCCAGCAATCACCTCAAGCGCGTGATCGAGTAGAGGCAGAATTACTTCGAGGCTCTCAGTTGCACCGCGCTCGCTGCCTGGGAGATTGATGATCAGCGTATGCGCTCTGAGTCCGGCGATTCCACGCGAGAGCCAGGCGAATTTATTTTTCTCAGCACCACGTGCACGCATGGCCTCGGCCAGGCCGGGAACATTGCGGGTGATGATTTGCCGGGTTGCTTCTGGTGTGACGTCGCGCGGGCCCAAGCCGGTTCCTCCGGTTGTGAGGACGAGTGAAAATTTCTGCTCTGCCAAATCGAGCAACTCGGATGCGATCCGCGCCTCATCATCGGGAAGTATTCGCCGCAGACACTCCGTGCCGGGCCACTTGATGTGGACCATCGCTTCGAGTGCCGGGCCCGAGCTGTCATCCATCTGAGCGCGCGAGCAACGGTCGGAAATAGTGAGGATGGCGACTTTGAGTGCAACGGATGTCATGAAGGAAATTGTAGACGTAAAGTGCGGCAAAGATTGCAGAACTCTGAGTGAATGACAGAAATGGGATAAAGGTGAGTTGAATATTAAAGTTGGGGACGGAAAGCGGGGTTGACTGCAATAGTCTGGCAGTGCTACAAATTCACAGTGCGCAATCGATTGCGCGTAAGCGACTCCAAAGCTGCGGAGATTCCCGCCAGCAGCCGGAAAACAGGGCTAAGCATGAAATCGATTCGCGCAATTTTTGCTTTACTTTTTATTTTCGTATCCACTGTGCTCGCTGCCTCACTCCCTGCGACGCTTCACGCACAATCAACATCGCAAACTCTCACAATCGACGCGAACGCGCCTGCGCATCCCTTCCCGCATTTCTGGGAGCAGTTTTTTGGCTCCGGCCGCGCGAACCTGGCGCTGAGAGAAGGCTACCGTCAGGATATGCGTGCTGTGCATGACGCAGTCGGAATGCGCTATGTTCGCTTCCACGCGATTTTCCACGATGAGAATGGCGTTTATGACGAGGACGAAAAGGGCCAGCCTATCTTCAACTTTTCTTACGTTGACCAGATTTACGACGGCATACTGGCGCAAGGCGTGCGTCCGTTTGTCGAGATCAGCTTCATGCCGAAAAAGCTGGCCGCACGCGAGGCCATTCATCCCTTCTGGTACAAGCAGAATGTTGCACCGCCGAAGGACTACGCCAAGTGGGATCTGCTGATTCACAAATTTGCGCAACATCTGATTGACCGTTATGGGATTGAAGAAGTCGCGAGTTGGTACTTCGAAGTTTGGAATGAACCGAACATTGACTTCTGGGCGGGCGAGCCGAAGCAGTCGACTTACTTCGAGTTGTACGATCACACGGCGCGCGCACTGAAGGCTGTGAATCCGAGGCTGCGCGTGGGCGGTCCGGCAACAGCGGCGGCGCACTGGGTTCCGGAATTCATTGCTCACGTCAGCGCTGAGCACGTGCCCATTGATTTTGTTTCGACGCACGGATATGCCGACGATACGGTTGAAGATATGTTCGGCACGCATGAAGAGATTCCGATGCCCGAGCGCATTTGCCGCGCAGTTGGCAAGGTACACGGCGAAATTGCTGCGTCGGCTGAACCGAATCTTCCACTCTTCTGGACGGAGTGGAATGTTCCCTCCTACGGCGATTCAAATGCGCGCGATAACTGGTACGTTGGCCCCGCGCTTGCGCATGATATTGACCTCTGCGATGGACTTGTCAGTCAGATGTCCTACTGGACATTTGATGATGTCTTTGAAGAGAACGGTGTTTATCACGAGCCATTCACTGGAGGGTTCGGTCTGATTACCGCCGACCAGATCAAGAAGCCGAGCTTCTACGATTTCTCGCTGCTGCACACGCTTGGCGATGAGCGCATTCAGAACCCTGCAAAGAATCTTCTAGTCACGCGACGCAAGGATGGAACTCTGGTCGTGGCTGCGTGGAACCTTGTCGATATGGACAAACTGGCGCAGGGAAAATCGCAGTCATTGACCCTTATTTTCGCTGGCGTTCCTAAAAATGCGCGCGCTTCTATCCAGCGTGTCGATGAAAGCCATGGCAATCCACTGCCGCTTTATCGTTCACTCGGCTCGCCCGTTTCACCGACACAAGTGCAGATCGTCGAGCTCAACAAAGCGTCAGCACTGCGCGCGCCTGAAGAGCGCACTCTTTCGAACGGTCAGTTCACACTTACACTCCCGATCAACGGACTGGCTGTGCTTGAGATACAAAGTAAGTAGAGAAATATTTTGCAACAGGAGCAGAACATGCACCCGACACTTCAAAATTCGATCAGCCGCCGTCGTCTTCTTGAGATGGCCGCCGCCGCCGGCGTAATCGCCCTGGCTCCAGCTTCAGCTTTCAGCGGCTCACTTTTCAGTGGCGCGTCTGCGCTTGCTTCTGAAGATGCGGCTTTTCTTGATGACCTCATCCGCCAGGGTTCGCTGTTTTTTTGGGAGCAGGCCAGCCCCGTAACGGGCCAGGTGCTTGATCGCGCACACCACGACCTCAATGGCGCACGAGATCCGCGCCGCATGGCGAGCATCGCGGCTACAGGCTTTGGTCTCTCAGCGCTCTGCATTGCTGACAAGTATGGTTACCTGCCGCATGACAAAATCGTCGAGCGTGTGCGCACGACGCTGGATTGGCACCTCAACAAATTCCCTGAAGTCCACGGCTTTTACTATCACTTCTCCGACATTGAAACGGGCGAGCGCGTCAAAGGAGTTGAACTCTCATCAATCGATACCGCGCTTCTGCTCTGCGGGGTTCTCACGGCGCGCGCGTACTTTGACGACCCCAAAATCAAATCACTCGCCACTCAGATTTACGAGCGCGTAGATTGGCAGTGGATGCTCAACGGCGGCGACACCTTTTCAATGGGGTGGCATCCGGAGAAAGGCTTCCTCAGCTCGCGCTGGAAAAAATACTGCGAGCTGATGATGATCTACCTGCTTGCGATCGGCTCGCCGACGCATCCCGTTCCCGCTTCACTCTGGAACAATTTTGCGCGACCGAAAATCAAGTACGCGGGCTTTGAGTACATCAGCGGTGACGACCCGCTGTTCACGCATCAGTACTCGCAGGCGTACTACGATTTCCGCAACAAGCGCGACGCTTACGCGAATTATTTTGACAATTCGGTGTCAGCGACCAAGGCGCACAAGGCCTTCTGCCTGTCGTATCCGCAGTGGTACAGCAATGATTACTGGGGGATCTCGGCGTCGGATTACGAGGGTGGCTACACGGCGTGGGGCGGTCCACCGAAGCAGGGGCCCATCGATGGCACAGTGGTGCCGAATGCAGCTGCGGGGTCGCTCGCATTTTTGCCGAATGAATGCCTCTCCGTGCTGCGCTCGATGCGTTCCAAGTATGGCAAGCAGGCATGGACGCGTTATGGATTTGTTGATGCCTTTCATCCTGCGGCCAACTGGTACGACCCTGATGTACTCGGCATCGACCAGGGCATCTCTGTCGTCATGGCCGAGAATCTGCGTTCGGGCCTGGTCTGGTCCAGCTTTATGCGCAATCCGGAGTGCGTGAAAGCGATGGAGTTGGCTGGATTCCATACGCAAGCCTGATTTTTTTGGAAATGAGTTTTGCAGTAATGAAAAGTAGAATTCTCCATCACCGGCTATTCCTAACAAACTCGTACCCGCGCGTGTGTAGTTCTATATCTCGGCGTCAAATGATGCAGATGATGGCAGCAGCCAGTGGAGGACTTCTGGCAACGTCAATCGGCTGCGGCGGGTCGAGCGGCGGAACACAACCACCGATCACTCCGGCACAACCTAATCTTCCTGTGGGTACATTCAACCCCTCTGCAGCCGATCTCGCTTTTCTCGATACTCTTGAGCAGCAGGGTTGTCTTTACTTTTGGGAGCAGGCCAGTCCCACAACAGGGCAAGTGCTGGACCACGCGGCCAATAATCTCAACGGACAGATGGATACATCGAGCACTGAATCGAGTATTGCAGCGACGGGGTTCGGACTCACTGCGCTTTGCATTGCCGACCAGCGCGGGTATCTGCCCAACGTCACGCATGCGCAGATTGTGGCTCGGGTTCAGAGTACGCTGAGCTTCCATCTGAATAACATGCCCAATGAAAATGGGTTCTTCTATCACTTCAACGATGTGAATACAGGGTTGCCACTCTCGGGTGTTGAAGTCTCCTGCATTGACACGGCATGGCTGATCTGCGGTGTGCTGATGGCACGCGCCTACTTCAACGATGCGCTGATCACGTCGCTTGCAACTCAACTTTATGAGCGCATCAACTGGCCGTGGATGCTCAACGGCGGCAACACTTTTGCGATGGCGTGGTATCCGGCAACGGATACGAATCCCGGCTTCACTTCATATCGCTACGATACTTACTGCGAACTGATGGCGCTCTATCTGCTGGCGATGGGCTCGCCAACATTTCCAATTCCTGCGACGTGCTGGGCAGCAATCCAGCGGCCCATTCTCAATTACAAGGGATACAGCTACATCAGCAACAACAACGATCCACTTTTCACGCATCAGTGGGCGCATGCATGGTTTGATTTCCGCAACAAGGCCGATGCGTATGCGAACTACTTCAACAACTCGATTTATGCGACGCAGGCCCACGAAACATTCTGCATCATGGAGTACCCGCAGTGGTATAACGAACAGTACTGGGGAATCACGGCTTCAGATTCCGCAAACGGTTACGAAGCATGGGGCGGTCCGCCCGCACTAGGGCCCATCGATGGGAGTGTCGTACCATGCGCTCCGGCCGGCTCGCTGGTTTTTCTTCCCAACGAGTGCCTCTCGACACTTGAATCATTGAAATCGAATTACGCCGCAAATGCGTGGGGACGTTACGGATTTGTAGACGCCTTTCACCCTGCAGCAAATTGGTACAACAACACCGATGTTCTCGGAATCGACCAGGGAATTTCTGTATTAATGGCTGAAAATTTACGTTCCAGTTTTGTATGGAACACATTTATGAACAATCCAGAGTGCGCACATGCCATGCAACTGGCTGGATTCACCGCTCAAAGTTAAGACTGAGGCAGGAATGACCAAACGACCTCACAAGCCGATCTCGCTCAAAGAGCTGGCAGCGCTGCTTAAGCTTTCACAATCCACCGTATCGCGCATAGTGAATGGAAGCGCGACAGAACACCGCATCGCCGAGGAGACGCAGCGACGCGTTCTGGAAGCGGCGGCGCAACATGGATACTCGGCCAACTCGGTCGCGCGCAGTTTGCGTCAGAAACGAACTTACACAATCGGCGTCATTGTTCCCGAGATCAGCGAAGGTTATTCGACGGCGGTGCTGAGCGGCATTGAAGACGAACTGCTCAAGGACGGTTTTTTTTATTTTGTGGTCAGTCACCGGCATCGTGATGATCTGCTGCGCGATTATCCGCGTCTGATGCTCTCGCGCTCGGTTGAAGGCATCATCGCAGTTGATACGCACATAGAAGAAGAGCTACACATTCCGCAGGTCGCAGTATCAGGCCACCTGCGGCGTCCCGGCGTCATCAACATCGAACTCGATCACGGACAGGCCGCGCACATGGCGCTTTCTCATCTCAAGAGTCTGGGC
Organism: Acidobacteriaceae bacterium; assembly: GCA_027364815.1. Taxonomy (GTDB): domain Bacteria; phylum Acidobacteriota; class Terriglobia; order Terriglobales; family Acidobacteriaceae; genus CAIMNN01. The sequence goes on from DAHXOQ010000013.1 coordinate 13,358, forward strand.
CATACGAAGCTCGCATTCATCAAAGGTCAGGCCTTCAGTTCGGATACTCATACGCGCTGGCAGGCGATCGAACAGGAGGCCAAGGCGCTCGGGATCGCAATCGACCCTGAGTTAGTGGTGCAGATGATCAATCCCGACCCGAGCCCCGAACCCGGCACTGAAGTGACGCGCCAACTCCTAGCGACAAAGCATCTGTTCACTGCAATTTTCGCCTTCAACGACGTCTCCGCGATAGGCGCGATTATTGCATTGCGCGAAGCTGGTTTGCGCGTGCCGCGTGATGTTTCAGTGGTTGGATTCGATGACGTACTGATTGCGTCCACTACGAATCCCCCGCTCACAACGATTCATCAGCCACTGCGCTCAATGGGTCAGGTTGCGGCGACGACGCTGCTCGGCTTGCTGCGCGGCGAGATTCCTCAGCCGCATCCGGAAGTCATCACCGTCTATCCGAGGCTTGTGGTCAGAAAGTCCACGAGTCATGCGCCTGGTCACGCGTTGAGTGCGCAAGGAGCGGCGCTATCGAGCGACTAAGCGAACTTGATTCCTTCACTTTGTAAAATTTGTGATGCAGAGATCACTGTGATTTACGCTTTCGGCTCTTCGATTTGAAGAATTCGGTCGGTTGCAAGATCGCGCAGAACCTGACGGATACCGCTTGGCCAGCGAATTTCAATTTCTTTGATGGTCTTGTTTTTTGCGAGACCAAAATGCACGCGGGAGTCGCTTGATGAGGCATATCCAACAGCCGTGGTCACCTCATTCCATTGCATGGAACCATCTGCGGCGGTGAGTTTGATTTGCGCTCCAATGCCCATGCGGTTGCTCTTTGTTCCTACGAGCTTCAAAAGAATCCAGTGGTTGCCTGTTTCAGAGATGTTATGAAATAGTTCAGCGGGCCCATTGAGAACAGAGACAACCATATCGATGCGTCCATCGTTGTCCAGGTCACCGAAGGCAACGCCGCGATGCGCCGCTTCTTTTTGAAAATCCGGTCCGGCCATGCGGCTGATATCAGCAAATTTGCCGTTGCCCAGGTTGCGATAGATGGTGTTCGGCTCAGGATATCTCTGCGTTGAGTCCACCTCGTTGATGTTATCCATCACATTTGCGCGGGCCACAAAAAGGTCCTTCCAGCCATCGTTGTCAAAATCAAAAACTCCGTTACCCCAACCGGTCATATTGGTTGTCTTCGACAGGCCGCTGGACATTGTTCTGTCTTCAAACTGAAGATCGCCGGTGTTGATCTCCAGGGGAACCTCTTCACGCGCAACTGCAGTGAACCAGATGTCAGGCAGACCATCATTATTAATGTCTGTAAAATCCGCACCCATACCGGAGAAGGCAACACCATCGCTCGAGTATGCAACGCCGGCCATTACGCCGATCTCTTCAAACTTGCGGCCATGAAGATTGCGAAAGAGAAAATTGGGCATGGTGTCATTGGTGACAAACGCGCTCAAGAAGCCCGAGCCATCGAGGTCAGCAAATGTCACTCCCATCCCTTTGCCCATGTATTTTGAAATACCCATTTCGTCGGAGACATCAGTAAAAGTGCCGTCTCCGTTGTTGCGATAGAGGGTGTTGTGCAATGGTTCATATAAATTGGGATTACAGAATCCGCGAATGCCCTTATTCATAATGCAGACAGGGTCTTTGTTGGGCTCCCACTTGCAGTAATTCACCACGAAGAGGTCGAGCAGTCCGTCGTTGTTATAGTCAAACCACCCGGCACCGACCGACCACATCTTTTTTCCATCGAGCTTTGCGCCCGAGAGGCCGGCCTTCGCAGTGACGTCGGTAAAGGTGCCGTCGCCATTGTTATGGAAGAGTTGATTTCCGTTCACATTGGCGAGGAAGAGATCAGCGTGGCCGTCATTGTCGTAATCACCGACGGCTACGCCACTTCCATAACCGGCACCGGCACCACCGGCGTTCTCTGTGACGTCGGTGAAGGTGCCGTCATGGTTGTTATGAAAGAGGCGGTTCCAATATGCGGGCGAGTCCTTGACCAGAGACGGGATGGAAGCGCCGCCGACAAGATAGACGTCGAGCCAGCCGTCGTTGTCATAGTCGAAGAGCGCAACACCGGCAACCATGGTTTGGGGTTGATTTTTGTTCACGGTATTGTCGGTTGCAGTGACGTAATGCAAGCCCGATTTCGCGGCGATCTCCTCAAACCGGATCTGGGAGACATCATTTGCGCTCTGCTGGGGCGACGATGATGCAACCTGGCCCAATGCTGACTGGATCAAAGCGCCGGGCATGGCAATCGCGGGCGAGACCAGCGCCAGTTTGCGTAACAACTCTCTGCGATTCATTTCATTCATTCGATCAGTGGCCATCTTTGGAGCCGGGCTCTGCATCCAAATGCAGGCCCAGGTTTTTTTCGTTATTTTGAGATTGCGAGTCGTCCTGTTTTTCCGCGTCCTTGAGCGCAATGAAAGCCTGTTTTTCACGCAACGAATCCTCTTTGCGATGGGCTTTACTGTAAGCGTTGGCAAGGACGAAGGCGAATTGCGGCTCTTTGGGCAACATTCTGCGAGCGATCTCAAGTTCCTTGATTGCGCGGTCCACGTTGTCCGCTTCAAGCGAGAGCGACCCCAGGAGAAAATGGGCCAGTGGAAAATTGGGAGCCAGCTTGACCGCTTCTTCAGCATAGGGGATGCCCGCGGCTGAATCGTTGTGATAGTAAAGCGATGCGATCTTCAACATGGCGAAGTAATTTTTGGGATCCCGCTTCAGTTCCTCCTGGAGCTCGATTATGGCAGCGTCGGGTTGATTGATCTCCATGAGGAAGTGGGCGTACGCGTAATGGATGTGAGGAAATTCCGGTTCATCCTTTAGAACTTGCAGATACGACTCCTGTGCGCGCTGGTGAGTATCGGAAAATTTCAGGGACTCCGCAAATCCGATGCGCCGAACAACATCATAATCGTGGCTCGCCTTGGGCGGCAATTGATCGAGCGGCCGGCGCAGCATGGCCATCCCTGTGGCTTCGAGGATTTCGTCATTGTGCATACCCATTCGGAGCATATGCGCGAGGGTGTCGAGCGCGCCCTCGAATTGTTTCGCTTGCAGTTGGAGCAAGACCTGGTGATAGAGGAGCACGGGCTCCATCTCTTTGGCATCCTGAATGCCGAGCTTCCAGGCCGCAGCGAGATTCTTTGATGCTTCGGCATAGCTGCCCATCTCGTACTCGCTGAGGCCGAGCATCAGATGGGTTGTGCCATCGTTGGGTGTAAGCTTCAACAGGCGACGGAAATCCTCCATGCTCTCGGCATAGCGCGCGCTGTCGTAATCGATGGTTCCGAGGGACCACCAGCCCTCGGCCCATGTTGGGCGCATGGCGAGCGCCTTGCGATAGAGCTTTGCCGCCTCGTCGAGCTTCTCGGCGTCACGTGCGGCATCGGCACGGGTCTTGAGCGCATTAAATGCCGCGTCAGACAATTGAGCGGGCTTAGGTGACGTTGCAGGTGTTTGCGTCTTCTTCGGCGGCGTCTGAGCCAACGCAACACCCGCAATGAGAATTGCAACTGCAAGTAACGATGTCGCGAAGCAGCGCGTTGAATACTTCAGAACCGTCATACAACCTTCCCTACCACGTGCAACTCAACTCATTTCAATGTAACAAGAAAATCCGCCAGAGAAGCACCCCATGCGGTGGCGCTTCACTGACGGCGAGGGAACGCAGATCAATCAGGGGACACCCGGAGCTCTTTTGAGGAGCCCCGGGGATGTTGTTTTTAACACTTCCGATTAGAACTTGAAGTGAGCTTCCATTTCGAGCGTACGTGAACCCATAACACCGTTGGAATTAACGAGCTTTCCAAAGTTGGCATCATAGATGTTCTGGTCCAGTCCGCCATTATTGAAGTTCAGCTTGTTGAAGAGGTTGTACGCATTCGCGCGAATCTCGAAGCGTGCGCTGTCGCCCAGAACCTTCATGCTTGGAAGCACGAAAGCCTTGGTGACTGTCATGTCCACATCAAAGTAATGCGGACCATAGAAGGAATTTTTGCCAATTCCCGGTGCTTGTGGAATACCAGCGAAGGGACCTTGTGGGCCTGCATTGGAGTTCCATAGAGGACTGCCAGAAGGAACTATTGGAGCTGTGAAGTATGCACCTGGCCCTTTGGGGAAGTTTCCTCCATTCTGTGGTTTGAAAACGTCTGTGCTTTGGCTTGTACCCGCACCACCGCCATAATGAGCCGGGCGCAGATTGCAATTACCGCCATTACCGCCGCTACCCTGGAAGACTGCATTACAAGCGATACCGTTCTGGTAAGCTGCTTCAAACGGGAAGCCCGAGTGGAAGTTCAAAATGCCGCTCAGAGTCCAGTTGCCCAACATTTTCTCACCGAGGCTGTTTGCATTGTGGAAGATGGTAGGCGCCCACAATCCGTAGATTTTGAACATATTCCGAGAATCGAAATCGGAAGGTCCCTTGCTAAAGCCGGGCAGGAATTGGTAGTCCGAAGCGGCGTATGGGCTTGATCCATCATCAATTGACTTCGACCAACGATACTGGACATCCAATTCAAAGCCATGTGTCAACTGATGGCGCATTTCGGCTAGCAGAGCATTGAAGCTTGAGTTGCCAGAATCCTCGTACCAGTCGATGCCGTTGATTAGGGGATTGACCGGAATCGCACCGCTAATGAGTTGAGTGGCAAGCTTGCTCAGCAGGTTGTACTGAATCGGCAGGTGACGTCCTGTAGAGCCCTGGTAGCCAAGTGTAGCAACCCACTGATGGCCGAGATCGTACTGGCCATTTAATGAGTAACGCATGACATAAGCAGTCGGCATACTGGACGGGAATCCTGTTACGCTATTAGCGCCATTAACGGGCAGCAAAGCCGAGTTGAAGGTTGTGACGACGCTGGTATTAGCAGGGAAACTGAACGGTGTGTAAATGCCGCTTCCCACGGCATACAAGAGGTGTGGATTATTGGGACCGACAACGTCTTCTCTAAAGAGGTTTGGCGCATTGTAGGCAAAGGGTGGGTTGAAGCGATTGTTGGTCGTGATCGCCTGCTCCAAGCCATCATATCCAATACCAAACCCACCATGAAGCACGAGTTTCCCCTGGTTCTTCAGCGGTGACCAGGCAAAACCAATCTGCGGTCCAAAGTTCAGCTTGGAGACCTGAAACTGTTGGCCACCGAGTTGAATGTAGGAACCAGTGAGGAGGGCAGCACCTGTGCCCAAACGATAATCAGGCTGGTTGCCCTTCTTCTCCGTCATGCCGGGCATATACTCCCAGCGCAGACCGAGGTTCAAGGTCAGGTTTGGACGAGCCTTCCAATCATCCTGAGCAAAGAATCCGTAAACCATCTGGCGGTCATCCTTGCGGAAGGCCGTGGGAACGCCGGTACGCGGATCCGAGGTTACGCTCTCAGTGTTTGGTCCATCGTTGAGGAAATCCCAGATGTTGTTGAAGTCATAGCTGGGCTGCGCCTGCCAGTCAGGCAGGTCGAGGTAAGCCAGACGGGTGACGTTGCCGCCGAACTTGATGTTATGGGTTTTGTGCGCCCAAGTAGCAACATCCTTGAAGTTCAGCGTCCACTGGTCAAATTCGCTGCCCAGTGAAGGTCCAAAGTTCGCCGGACCCGTAGTGCCTTCCGTCGAGCCGATCTGATAGTTGTTGATCGCCGCATCAGGCAAACCGAGTGGCGATTGAGGGTTGTCCTTGAGTTCATTCCACTTCCAACCAGCCATATCGGCACGTGCCTGGTTGATCAAGTGGCTGTTGAAGGTGTGATCCCACAGAGCTCCCACCGAATAGTTCAGAGCATTGTGATGGAAAAGGTTGTACGCGCGGCTGGCACCATTCAAGCTTGTGCTTGTAACAGGCACGTAATATATACTCGCTGCGATCAGATCCTTGCTCGTCATCTGATAGTCAACGCGACCATTATATTGAATGTTGGTATTTGTAGCTGGGCTGTTTCCCACAATGTACATCAAGTCAGCTGTACCGTCCAGATTGGCCGGATTGGCAATCCTCTGAGCAGCATTGTAGGGGTTTACAATTGTTGATCCATCGCCGCCCAAACCTTGAGCATAGAAAGATTGGCCAGAAGGTCCAGTTTCAATTCCAAAGAACGAAGGATCCTGCGCTCCAAGTGCAAAGCCTCTCAGCGGGCTGCCCACATCGAGTCCCTGACCCTGAATCCAGTTACAGTTCAAGCCCTGAATCAAGTTCACGTTGGCGCAGGCGTGGTTGTCGCCGGCACCATTCAGTGACGTTGTAAAAGATGGCGCGGCACCCTTGACCGTCAACAACTGGTTGGCAATACTGCCAGCGATACCACCACTATCGATAGTCGAGGTTTCATACCAACCGCCCGGGTGATTCACGGCGCTGTTGCGCATCGTCTCATAACCGAAGAATCCGAAGAGTCTGTTGTGCAGGATGGGAAAACCAACTGTTCCACCATACTGATTGAACTGCTGTTGATCTCTCTGCGGGTTGTTGTTCGGATCCCAACGCTGATAAGCATTCATTCCCGGACTGTCACGCTTGAAGAAGAGTGTTCCATGGTAGGAATTGGTGCCATTCTGCGAGGTGATCTTGATCTGCGCGCCGCTGGTGCGTCCTTCTTCTGCATCATACGGATTGGCAACTACCTTGAACTCCTTGATCGTATCTTCGTTCGGAGTGATAACAGCTGCGCCACCCCAGGTCACGCTGGTAATAGCAACGCCATCGAGAGATATGGCATTGGTATTCGTGCGTCCGCCGGCTGCTGATGTCTGCGGCTGGTTTTCTGTCTGGAAGATACCTGCTGTGTTGCTTGAGCCTGAAGAGTTGCTGCCTGGCAAGCTATACGTACCACCGCCGCCTTGCTGTGCGCCATCACCGAACATACCCGGCGCCAACTGAATCAGTTGGAAGACGTCGCGACCGAATGAGGGGAGCTTGGCAATTTCTGCCTGAGAAATCGTACCGCCAATTGAACCTGTTTCCGTATCAATCAAAGCTTGATCGGATGCGTTGACGGTCACGGTTGTGGTTGCGCCGCCGACTTCAAGCTTCACGTTGATGCCGTTGGCCTGATCCGCGATGATTTTGTAGTTGTCGATGACTTTTGTTTTGAAGCCGTCATGTGAGATGGTCACCGTATAAAGGCTTGGCGCCAAACCACCAAAGAAGAAGTTGCCCGCGCCGTCTGCAGTTGCTTCGGCCTTGCGGTTGGTGTCCTTTTCAACGAGCGTGATGTGCGCTCCGGGGATCATCGATCCCTGTGAATCAGCTACGGTACCCTGGATCGAAGCACCATATTGCGCATTCGCCGGAAGGGCGATGAGCGCCAGTACGACGACAAACAAACAGCCAATCAGGGCCAATGAGCCCCAACTCCGCCGTCCGCTTCCGGGCATATCTTTGAAATCTGTTAGTTGCATAGTGGTCTCCTGAGTTTTCAAGTACAGTTACGTTAATTCTGGTCAAGTTCAATGGCTGTTCTTTTGTGAACAGCACAACGCTTTTTTCCACGAGCCGCGCAAACGGTTTCGCATGCACTTGCGCAATCGATTGTGCAACGGCGTATTGTTATCACTTTAAATATTGCGTTGTCAATAGTTTCCTTTGGAATTTGGTTCGACATCGGTGGAAGTTGTACAAAATAAAGTACATACTCCATTCCTTATTTTTTCTTTAGCCTTCGCTGAGGGCCAATTTCTCGCCCCGCGCCAACCAGCTCGATACAGGAATGGAAAGCAACTGAATCAGGGCTACAAAGGGCATCGCGTACCGCAGTGCGGCAATTCCGGACCATTCGAGTGCAATTACAATCATCAGCCCGCAACCCAGTAATCGTCCGGTCAACAAACCCATTTCGTGATGCAAGAGGTAAGCATAACGAGTGCGGCAATCGAGTTGGCTGGAAATATCAATCGCACGCAATTCGATGGGCCAGTAAGCGAGATCGAGGAGCGGCTTGGCGAGCACCAAACACAATTGAAAGACGAGCACGCCAATCACATCAAACAGCAGTGAGTTCATCAGCGAGCCGACGAGGAAGAGCACAAGACCCACGGCAAAAACACGCCCGCGATGTTGCGGCGCGGTGGTGCGACCGACGACGTAGAGCAAGGCCGAAGTGAGGATTCCGCCAAGCGATTCAATGAGCCCCAGCGTGCCCTCAAAGCCCACCAACTGAAGGACGAGCATCGCCGGCATGGCGAGAATGTAGCCTTGCGCGAGGCCTTTTAAAAATGCGAGCAGAATCATCCGCCACCAGAGTGGATTGAACTTGAAGAAGACAAAGCGTTCGACGCGCGGAGTGGGAAACACGCCGCGTTCGACGATGCTTGCCGAGAGCGCCGAGAGGGCGAGCACGAAAATTGCAACGACGCGATAGGCGCGATTCGGCACACCGCCCATCCAGCCGAAGTGCATTGTTCCACTGATGAACCAACCGACGATTGCCGGAACCACGACCGATGCGAGTGTGCCGACAAAGAGTTCCACGCCGTAGTAGTAGTTGCGATTTTCGTCCGTCGTAGTGCCGAGGACCAGGAACTGACGGTTTGCCCAGAACAAACCTGTTGCCAGGCCGAGTACAAAACCCGTCTGCATGATGCCGGCGGTGCTGAGCTCATTGAGCCCCATGGTCATGATGATGGCCACGCCGGAGAGCAGAATTCCAATCGCATAGAGATGCTTGACGCCGAGGTGGCGGAGTAATTTTCCATTCAAATAAAAAGCAATCGGCGTCGCAAGGTACATGGCCAACGGGTAGCTGACGACGCGCGCCACATCATGGGTGTTGCGCATCACGTAGGCTGCGACAAAAATATCAATCACCGGCAGCACAAAGCCGTAAATCATGTTGGCTACGAGCAGAACCCGCATGGAGTGCGAGCAGCTACGAAAGATCTGGTACTCTTTGCGCAGTCTATTCATCGCTCTCCATTCACATGATTCACTTGCGGTTGCCGATTGATTTTAAAAAAAATGCGGCTGCCTTACTAAATAATGACCGACAAGCCCAATGCGCCGAGTAATCCTACGACAGAAAGGATTGTTTCAGCGACTGACCAGCTTTTGAGCGTCTCGGCTACGGTGAGGCCCAGGTATTCCTTGACGAGCCAGAATCCGCCGTCGTTTAAGTGAGAGAAGATCAGCGCGCCTGCGCCGGTTGCAATGACGAGCAACTCGGGGTGCACGCCTGATGCGCCGTTCAGGACCAGCGGGGCAACAATTCCCGCCGCTGTGGTCATTGCAACAGTAGACGAGCCGGTTGCGAGGCGCATCATTGCCGCGAGCATCCACGCCAAAAGCAAGATCGGCAGGTGGGTTTGCATGGCGACGGCGATTACTGCGTCAGCGACTCCGCACTCAGCGAGAATGCGTCCGAAACCTCCACCAGCGCCGACGAGAAGTGTGATGGTCGCAGTCGGTGCGAGGCATTCCTGGCTGAAGCGCAGAATTGTTTCGCGGGAAAATCCACGCATACTGCCGAGAGTAAGGAAGCTGAAGAGCACGCCAACCAGGAGCGCCAGATCGTCGTTGCCGATCAGGTGCAGCCACTCGTTGAGCGTGCTTCCCTGCCGACTCACAGCGTCGGCTGCGCTTCCGATCAACATCAGCAAGACAGGCAACAAAATTGTCAGCAGAGTCAATCCAAAACTTGGGAGTTTGCGTTTTGAATCGTGCTCTTTGAGTTCCTCCGCCAGCGGATTTCGGTGCGCAATCTTCATATGCGGCGCGAGAATCTTTGCGTAAACCGGTCCGGCGAGAATTGCAGCAGGCAAACCGACAATGAGCGCGTACATAATTGTCCGGCCCATATCCGCGTGGTAAGCCGCAACCGCCATCATCGCGGCCGGATGCGGAGGAACCAGTCCATGCACAATAGAAAGCCCGGCGAGCATTGGGAGCGCGACCAGAATTAAAGATGTTCCTGTTCTGCGCGCGACGGTGAAGACAATCGGAATCAGCAGGACAAAGCCCACTTCAAAAAATGAGGGCAGGCCAACGATGAGTCCAATCAGAACCATCGCCCAGTGAATGCGCTTCTCGCCGAAAAAACGAATCAGGGTTTCGGCAATCTGTTGAGCACCGCCCGACTCAGCCATCATCTTGCCGAGCATTGTACCGAGCGCGACAACAATCGCAATGTGCCCGAGTGTTGCGCCGACACCCTGCTCAAAAGCATGCATTACAT
>DAHXOQ010000140.1 GCA_027364815.1 Acidobacteriaceae bacterium
TAGTGGTGGTGATGTCAGGCATTGATTTATAACTCCCGCTTCACTTATCGCCTTTGGGTGATTTTCCGTGAATGGTCTCGCGCAGTGCGAACCAGAGATTGAGAAGTCCGAGTCCAGTAACTAGCCCGCGGACGGCGCCGTTGGCGGCCCAGATTCCGATGATAGGAAAGTAGTGGAGGAGGGGGTTGCGGTCCCAGAGAATGGGGGACCAGGGTGCGATGGCGACAACGGGACCAACACAGACGCGGAGAAGGATGCGAAGGAAGATCTCCTCGCGTTCGAGCCAGCCGGGGATGCCGTGGTGCTTGGGGTGCTCGACGGGGTCACCTGGGTTGATGCTCAAATTGGTCTCTTCAGCCATGGGAAAGGGTTTATTCTACCGTTGGAACGCCTTACAGCAACGGTAACATACTCAATTAAAAAAGAAGTGCATGGGGGGAATGCAACCCTCTAGGCTATTTTCGCGCCACTCTTCCGGGAGGGGTATCCGCCTTGTTTTATTTGAAGTTCATCGTCAAGTCGGCTGTGTGAGTGAGCGCGCCGGCGGTTCCCGTTATCTGCACGTTGTAGCTCATGGGCTTGATGTAGCTGCCACAGCCTTGAAGCAGAAGCGCAGCACCAAGAGAACCAAGAAGCAACAACACAAGTGAGAGCCGATGCAGAGATTTGCGCCAGCGCTTCCGGAAGCGCAGTGTGAGCGGGAGCAGGACAAGCGCAAGTGCGTGCGGAGGAAATGTGCGCTGTGGAGTCTTGTTTTCAGCAAAGCCGATCGGTGCGCTGATGGTGACGGTGAAGGTGACGCCTCCCGAACCTGCGGGGATGGTCACGACAGAGAGACTAGAGGTGGATGTGTTAGGGATGCCGCTTTGGGTGAGCAGAATCTCGCTAGGCATGGTGAATGCGGGAGCGAGAGGTGCAATGGTGACGGAGTATGTGACGTACTTGCCCGGTAGAACAGTTTGCGTGGAAGGTTGTTGCGCAGTGATCGCGAAGTCAACAATTTGCTGAGTGAGGGTGTCGCTTGTTGAAGGCAGAAAAAAGGAGGTCCCGGCGTAGATTGCTTTGAGTGAATGTATGCCGGCACTCATGTTGGCGATGTTCAGTGTTGTACTGCCGGAGCCGTTAAGAGTGCCGTTACCGATGACGGTTGCGCCATCATAAAAAGTGACGTTGCCAATTGGAATTCCATTGCCGGAGCTGACAGTAACGGCGAGGACAAAATCATGATTCAGGAAAATTGGATTCGCGCTTGAGGTCAACAAGGTCTGCGTGGGCTCATCAATGCCCTTGCCGCTGAGTTGAATCACCTGCTGAGCATAGCTGGGCGCAGCGGCGTTGAGCGCATTATCGGTAATGAGAAGCTGCCCGGTGAACGTGCCTGGAGTGAGCGGTGAAAAGCTGACCGGCAGCAGACAATTAAAACCCGGCCTCAGGACGCCCGGCCCTGAGGACGTGCTGGAGAGTTGCGGACAGGCGCCATTGGCGCTGGCGTTGAAGCTGAAGTCAGGCGAGGTGATCGTTGGGTTAAATCCCGACGCAGGAATCATGAAGTCCAGGTTGGTGTTGCCGTCATTGACGAAGATCACCGTCCGCGGGCTATCCACACTGGTTGAGCCAACATCTGTAGTTTGAAAGTTCAGCACTGGAGGATCCGTGTAATCAAGGCGAATCATATTGTTCGCGCCAGCATTGCAGACGTAGACATTGCCGCTTGAGTCGACTGCAATTCCGTTGGGAGCATCTAGATTATTGTCGAGCGTCAGGAATCCGCCGTAGTTATTGGCCGCGGAGATCTCGTGAACTAAGTTGCTGTTAGCCTCAGGGAGAAAGATATTGCCGAGCGCGTCTATGGCAATGCCGCCAATGAAGATGTTCCCAGAGAAGCCGGTGTTGATGGTTTGAGTGGTTTTATAATTCGAAGCTGCGTAGTACTCGGTAACGGTGGGAACATTAGTAATTTCTAGAAAAATGTTGTTGTTGGCGTCGAGTGCAAGATCAGCAATGCCGCCGGTTGCGTTGTTGAAGGTGGCAAGCGTGAGAACTGTGCCGTCGGTTTCAATCTCGTTGATGAGCCCACTCCCGCTGCTGGCAACATAGATGTTACCTGCTCCGTCAACAGCGACGCCTGATGCCCCTGAATAGCTGCCCGGGAGTGTGATTGCGCAGGCGCTGCTGGCGCAACCAGGCGGGATTTCACTGATTATATTGAGCGCCTGATCGGCGACGAAAATGTTGCCTGCGCCGTCAACAATGAGGCTTTGCGGTTGACCGTATCCACCGCCAAGAGTGATGAGGGTATGGTAACCCGAGGCTGCCGTCGCTTCAAGGATGACGCCAGCGGTAAAGTCTATGCCGTATACATTCTGAAGCGCGTCGACGGCTACATTCGAGGGGTTGGAATATCCATTAATGGCGAGTTGGCTGCTGGATTGGTAAACGCCCTGCACGTTGTTAACGAAGGTAACCTGCGGACCGAGGCCGAGACCGTAAATGTAAGTGAGTGCCACAACTTTGTTGTCACTATCTAGCATTTCAACAGCACCAAGACGCAGGCCGGGTCGGGCGGGCTTGAAGGTAACAGTAATCGTGCAGGTTGAACCTGGCGCATATTCATGGCCCGAACCGTTGGTGTTGCAGGTTCCGCTTGTGGTGTTGAGAAAGTCGAGATTCGGCGCGCCCTGGGTGAGAACCGCTGGCGAACCGGAGGATGTTCCTCCATTCACAAAAAGTAAGGTCACTGTCGCGTTGACGGTTGAACTCACATTAACGGAGCCAAAATTGACCGGAGTTTGTGCATGGAGTGATGCGCCGCAGAGTGACAAAACGCCGGCGACTAGTACGCTGCAGAAGCACTTCAGAATATTTATGCACTCAGGGATCCACCTCATCAACTCATCTCCATCTTTTAGCAATTTTTCTGGCATCTGCACGGGCTTGAAGCTGCAGGTGACTTGATGTACTTGAACTGCACGGAGACTGGAGGAAAAATCTTCAACAATGAATACACTTCTGAAACTCATGAGTAAAACCGAATCGGATGGTTTCTGAAGGATTCAATTGTAACCCGACACCAATTACGCGGAAACAATTATCTGTAAATTGGCTGCCGTGCAGATTTAGACGGACAGCTTTTTGATTGCACACCGAAATAAGTTTAGTTTTGGATTGGAGTGGGTGGACGCTTGAGCAAGAATATTGCTTAAGTTGAATCCGGCAATGGGAAGAATTTTGTGTTGTAGGATTGCGTTGGAAACACTCTCACGCGTCTTCTCTTTATCTTTCCTGTTGTGGATGAATGGTACTTATAGAAGGCACGCAGATTGCGGCGTTGACTGCACTTTACACAAAAAGCCACCAGAATCCACAGGCTTTTTTAGGGCCTGTGTGGAAGTGGTGGGAATCAAGAGGCGTAATTTGGGAGTGTGAGATAGTTTTCCAATTCTCCTGATTTCCACCTTCCAGTTTTAGAAATGTGGACAGGGATTCAAGATGATTTTTTTCAAGGGGATGGGAAGAGTTTCCACTTTTCCGAAGTGAACTGCTACTGCTACTAGGAATAAGTAAAGAATCATACAAAGGAAAAGAAACCGTCGCGGAGAGTTTAGCAGGATGTGGAGAAAAGCCTGGAGAAAAATTATCGCCGGCGCTTGGCGAGATCTGTGGGCCAAGTGAGCGTGAAACTAAGAGTGCCAGGATTCCTCAATAGCGACCATGTTTTCCACGCGCAGCTGTTCGCCGGGGTCGCTAGAATGAAAATCAAGCGAATCAGCCGTTTCCGCGAGCGCGCTTAGTGGTGTAGAGTGATGCCAGCGGTCAATCGAGCCCTGAATCTCGCAGGTAAAGTTTTAAACGGGTTTGAGAGCGGGGTTTGGATTATGGCGGTAGAAACAATCGCAGTGGAGAAATCTTCCGCGCAGGGGGAAGCGATGGAAATCACAGTCAGCCGTGGGGAGTTGCTCAGAGAACTTACTGCTACGCAGAGCGTAGTCGAGCGTAAGACCACAATTCCGATTCTCTCAAATTTTTTGCTTGAGGCGGAGAACGACAAACTCACACTGACGGCCACCGACCTCGACCAGGCGATCCGTACAAGCGCAACCGTCAAAGTAAAAAAGCCCGGCGCATGCACTGTGCCGGCACGCAAACTTTACGATTACATCAAACTGCTCCCCGAGGGCGAAATCAGCATTAAACTCCTCGAGAATCACTGGGTGCAGATTAAGCTTGGCCGTTCGAACACAAAAATTGTGGGTATGGCACGCGCCAACTACCCTCAGGTTCCCGAGTTCCCCACTACCTCCGCGCTCACCCTCTCCGCTGTTGCACTGAAGACTCTCATCGCGCGCACTATCTTCGCCATCTCGAACGAAGAATCGCGCTACACACTCAACGGTGCGTTGCTTGTCATCAAGGCTGAGTCGCTTGCCATGGTCGCAACCGATGGCCACCGTCTTTCCTTCGTCGAGAAAATCAATGAGAACGTCGCCGGCATCAGCGGCGAGAAGCGCGTCTTGATTCCACGCAAAGCTCTCGACGAACTCCGCCAGTTGCTCAGCGTAAGCGACGCCGAAACAGTTGAATTTGCCGACGACGAGCACACACTTTATTTCCGCGTCGGCCATCGTTCGCTGAGTTCACGCAAGCTCAACGGCCAATTCCCAAACTACGAAGCCGTGATGCCGCGCGACAACACAAAATTTGTAATCGTCGCCGCCAACGAACTTTCCCAGGCCATTCAGCGCGTCGCCCAGTTTGCCGACGAACGCTCCGGCGCCATCCGCATGAAGTTGGAATCGAACGAGCTCAAAATCAGCTCGCAATCGAACGAGGCCGGCGAAAGCGAAGCCACCATCGACACTCCCTACACCGGTGACGCTCTCACCGTCGGCTTCAACTCCGGATACATGCTGGACTTTTTGAAGGCGCTTTCGAACGAAGGCGAAGTGCGGCTCGAGTTCAAGGACGCCCAATCCGCCGGGCAAATGCGCCCCGAAGATCCCGACGCCGAGTACAAATACCGCTACGTGCTAATGCCAATGCGCATCTGATTTTTTCTTTAATAAAAACAACAACGGCCTGGAGATTTTCTCCGGGCCGTTGTAGTTTTCTAACTTAAATTTTTTATTCACAACGAAAGAGCCATTTTTCCAGCTTTCCACCGTTTGATGCCGGGTCTGGGGTGAGTATCCTCAATACAGACCTCATAACCGAATGACCGACTTTGCCCAGGACGTGAAACAGAAAGCCGATATCGTCAAGATCATCGAAGGGTACATCCGTCTACGCAAATCCGGCTCCGTAAACTACTCCGGCCTCTGCCCTTTCCACAAAGAGAAAACCGGCTCCTTCAGCGTCCACGCCGTCCGCCAGTTCTACCACTGCTTCGGATGCCAGGCCTCAGGCGACGTCTTCAGCTTTGTTGCCAAAATTGAAAACGTGAGCTTTCCTGAAGCGGTGCGCATCGTCGCGCAGAAGAGCGGAATTCCCCTCCCCAAGCGCGAGTTCAACTCCCCTGAAGAAGCCGCTGAAGCGCGTCTGCGCCGTCAGCTTCTTGATCTCCACGAAGCCGCAGCCACTTGGTTTGAAGAGCAGTTGCGCGGGCCTGAAGGCACATTGGCGCGCGAGTATTTAACCGGACGAGGATTGACCGCCGACGGAATGAAGACCTTCCGCATCGGCTACTCGCCCGATTCCTTCAACGCTCTGCGCGACAAACTCAGCGGAATGGCAGACGCAGCGACCCTCCGCGCCAGTGGCCTCTTCAGTTCCAAAGAGCAAGGCGATGGAACTCTGGGTCCGCTTTATGATCGCTTCCGCAAGCGCGTGATGTTTCCAATTTTGAGTGAGAGCGGAAAAGTCATCGCCTTCACCGCGCGCACACTCGAGAGCGGAGACAAGGCCGGCCCCAAGTACATCAATTCGCCCGAGACACCGCTTTACTCAAAAGGCAGCGTCCTCTTCAACCTCGATAAAGCGAAGACTGGAATGCGCCAACTCGAGTTCGCGCTGCTCGTTGAAGGCCAGATGGATTGCATCTCCGTTTATCTGCGGGGAATCCCCAACGTCATCGCTACCAGCGGCACTGCCTTTACTCCCGAGCAGGTTGCGCTCCTGCGCCGTCATACGCAAAATGTCGTCGTCAACTTTGACCCCGATGCAGCCGGCGCGAACGCAGCAGAAAAATCCATTGCCCTGCTGACCGAAGAAGGTTTCACCATCAAACTCGTCACGCTTGAAGGCGGGCTCGATCCCGATCGCTTTATTCGTGAGCGCGGCGTTGATGCCTACAAAGCTGCATTGCGTACAGCACGCCGCCAATCGGATTATCTAATTGAGCGCGCACGCCAGTTGCATCCCGGCGCAACAGCCGAAGCCAAACTCAAGGCGATGAATTTTCTGCTGCCGCACATCAAGAGGATTCCGCAAAAACTTCTGCGCGATCAGTTTGCCGCCGATGCGGCACAGAAGCTCGGCATTGATTCGTCGGTTCTGCGTGAAGAGTTGCGTCAGGCTGCCATCAAGCGCCGCGATCATGTGGATCTGCGCCCATCGGCGTTGAGCGAAGTAGAGCGCGTCTTGATTCGCGCCCTCGCCATCACCGACCCGAGCTTTGAGGATG
Source organism: Acidobacteriaceae bacterium (assembly GCA_027364815.1). Lineage (GTDB taxonomy): Bacteria > Acidobacteriota > Terriglobia > Terriglobales > Acidobacteriaceae > CAIMNN01. Next base: position 6,620 of record DAHXOQ010000140.1, read on the forward strand.
CGCGACGCGCAGCGGTGAATGCGCTGGCAACTCATGCAGAGTGGTTTGAGCAGTTGGGAACTTTCCCTGCACTGATAGCGATGGCTGATCGCGCGGCTGAAGAGCCGATGGATCTGATCACCGATGCAGACCAACGTGCTCTCGTTGCTCAGGTGCTCTTTGCGGAAGGTGAGCCGCCAAGCGCTGATACAGTGCGCGGCGCAATTCAAGGCCTGGAGCGCCAGCGTCTTGAATCGCAACAGCGCGAGTTGCGTGCGATGATTGCCGAGGCCGAGCGCCGCGGTGATTTTGCGGAGCTGGCGATTCTGACGCAGAAAAAATTGGAACTCGACCGCGCATTACGCAAACTGGACAATTAATCTTCTTCATCCCTCCATCATGATTCTCAACAAACACCGCTATTGGAGTATCTTTAATAAAGAACATGGCTATCTACCTCCCTGCTTCCGCTGAAGAACAAATCCTTGCGCTAGACGAATTGACGCCGCGCGAGATCGTTGCCGAGCTCGACAAACACGTTGTCGGTCAACGCGCAGCCAAGCGCGCCGTGGCCATTGCACTCCGTAATCGTCAGCGCCGCCAGAAGCTTCCACCCGACCTCGCCGACGACATCATGCCCAAGAACATCATCATGATTGGGCCGACGGGCGTGGTGAAAACCGAGATTGCAAGACGGCTGGCGAAGCTGACGAATTCCCCATTTTTGAAAGTGGAAGCCTCGAAGTTTACTGAAGTGGGCTACGTGG
>DAHXOQ010000141.1 GCA_027364815.1 Acidobacteriaceae bacterium
CTCGAACAGCGGCCTCAAATCGCCCCTCACCGACATGGAAAAATATCTGCGGTTTTTTATTGGCGATCCTGCAAACAAAAATTATGAGTTCGTCCTCAAGCGCAGCTCATTAGAAGAGATGTGGACGGGCACACTGCCCGCTGTTGAAGAAGGCCAGCCCGCAACCAGCTACACTTCAGGGCCGCACGGAAGTCAGCCGAAGATGGGCCTCGGCTTCCTTGTTCTTGAAGTCAACGGTCGCAAGATCATTTATCACGACGGCGACCAGGGCGGCTTCTCCTCGGAGATGCTCATTGACCCCGCGCACTCGCTCGCCAGCCTACTCGTCGTCAACACCACCGACAGCGGCGATGCTCCCGCCACAGATCAGAGCCACCCGCAATCCAACACCGAGCCCGACTCCCACACCGACCTGCGCCAGGCGCTGCGCACGTTCGAGCTCGATCAGTTCTTTCCAGCATTTGAAAATAATCAAGCCAGGTAAACAAAAGCCCACAGCAAATTTCGCTGCGGGCTTGTTCTGTTTTCTGACTTCTAATTGCAATCAGTCGCTCGTTCTCCTTCTGTCACTATTGACTGGACGCTTGACGCTTTCTACATTCCACCTTTTCCAATGTCCATCGAAGCCGACATCGGGTTGCGTTCATCAATATAGGCTTCAATCACACCATTTAGTACGCCCTGCGCCTCAAGCACAAACTCCACTGCATCGCGCGCCGCTCCGTGCCCGCCACTATTCTCGGTTACATAATGCGCCGCCGCCTTCACCTGCGCCCGTGCATTGGCCACGGCAATCGCCAAACCGCATTGCCGCATCACCGGCAGGTCAATAATGTCATCGCCCACGTAGCAAATTTTTTCGAGTGGAACACCGGTCGTCGCCATAATCTCGCGCACCGCTTCCATCTTGTGCGATTGGCCCATGTAAACAAAATCCAGTTTCAAATCCCGTGCGCGCAAAGCCACCGTATCGGAGATGCGCTTGGTAATCACGCCGCATTGGATTCCGGCCAAACGCGCCAGAGAAATCGATGTCCCATCATGCGCATGAAATCCCTTCGCCTCAACCATCGTCGTCGACTGGATTCCAAAGCCGGCCTTACCCTCGGTCGCGGCCAATTGCTTTTGCGTTTTGCTCGAGCCTGAATTTGGATTTGCCGTTGGAAAGAGCCAAATGCCGCCATCAGTCAAAACGCCGTCCACATCAAACAAAATAATTTTGATGCGCCGCGCCCGTGCCTGCGCCGCCTGCAATGTTGTTGCTAATTGTGCCGTTGAATTCGCCATAGATTTATTCTAGCTGCACAAACGCAGAAAAACTGACTTGTCTATCCCGCTCAACACTTTTCAAAAGTCCCTGTCAGATTTCGATTTGTGCTGCAAAATCTCTATGCCTCATTACTGCGCACAGGTATGATTACAGCCAGAATGTTTTCGTCGTTCAAACTCGGCAGCACGGTTCTCATTGGCTCCAACCTCGTCGGCCTGCTCATTGCGGTGAGCTTCGCCGCAGGGCTTAATGTTTACGCCACCGTTGCCACGTTGGGCTTGCTCGCTCATGCCGGCTTGCTTGAACTCCCCACCGGGCTTCATCTTTTGACCAACTGGTGGATCATCGGCGCCTCACTCGCGCTCTTCTGCGTTGAATTATTCGCCGACAAGATTCCCGCCTTTGATCTCTTCTGGAACGCGCTGCATACTTTTGTTCGCATTCCTGTCGCGGCTCTCATCGCCTATGGAGCAACATCGCAGCTTTCTCCGGAGACGCAACTGATCGCTACCATCGCAGGCGGGTTGATTGCGCTGGCGGCGCACGGTGGCAAAACTGCTGCTCGTGTCGCGGTCACTCCTTCGCCTGAGCCGATTTCAAACTTTGCGCTAAGCGCCAGTGAAGATACCTTTGCTGTTTTCATCACATGGCTTGCCACGCAGCATCCATACGTTGCTGGTGGAATCGTGATTGTTGTACTTGTGCTCATGATCGTTTTCGTTCGCTGGATTGTGCGCAGAATTTCTCAAACGATTCGGAGCTTGTTGTCATATTTTGCTGCGTATTAGCGCGAGCCCATCATTTAATTTTGAAAGAGTTCAGCCTCAGTGAGTGCGGCAAACTACGTGAAATTTAGTGATGCTTTCTATCTTTCACCTTCACGGCCGGTGATCCTGAGTAAACTCCCCACGGCTCCAGATCGTGTGTGGTTACCGCGCCTAAACCAAGAATTGCGCCCTCGCCCACATTTGCGCCCGGCCCCACCTTGGAATGCGCGCAAATCCACGAGTAGGCGCCAATTTCCATCGTGTAAGCAATCAGAGGAAATCCCGGATCGTCATAATCATGCGTCGCGCCGCAGAGATACGCGCCCTGAGAAACAATCGCGTGCGATCCAAAACGCATGGGCGCGGGATTGTAAATTTCGGCTCCATCGCCAGCTGTTACCTGGTCCGCGCAAATCAAATTCCATGGGGCCCAAATGCGCGAGCCCGGATAAAAATGGCAATTCGGCCCCATCTTGGCGCCGAATAGCCGCAGCAAAAACGCCCGCCAGCCGTGAAAAGGCCTCGGCGTTGGACGGTAAAAAACCAGCCAGCAAATATCCCAGATTTGTCGCTTGATTCTGTCGCCGACAGGAAACGAGGGCCGCAGATAAGGGTCAGCCGCGGTTGTCGGGGGAATCTTTTCTGCCGAGTTGTAATGTACCTGCCGTGCCATCTCGAGCCTAACGCCGGTTCAAGTCGAGCCAAACTACCGGGTTAGCTCAATCATACCGGACGGCGCAAGTGCAGGTCTCACCCTAAAGTACCCTCGGTAGCCAGGACGACAACTGTCCCCCAGGGATCTCTGAAGGCAATTCCCGGAGATTTTTCGGTTGCTTCAACTGCTTCAAAGCCCGTTAACCGCATACTCTTCTCCGCGCGCTCAACTTCTGATTTATTCGGCAGCACCAGCGTCCAGTAAAGCAGCCGCGGATCCAACGGTCCGGCACTCGGCGCACCCGCAGACCAGGTATTCAAACCAACACGGTGATGGTAGCCGCCTGCTGAAACAAAGAGCGCACCGGGGTAATTCCACGTCATCACATCCAGACCCAACCCGTGGTGATAAAACTTCGCCGCACTCACAAGTTCACCAACGCTCAAATGCACATGCCCAATTTGCGTCCCCTTCGGCGCACCTTGCCATTTTCCAGCGGGCGGCAAATCGTTGAAGCGCAGCGCAAGCGTATCTGCGGCGTACTCCAAAACTGTTTCGCCATTCACTGCGCGCTCTGCAACGGGCCAGCCCTCGCGCGGCCTGTCCGCATAAACCTCCACTCCCATCCCATCCGGATCGTTCAGATAAATCGCCTCGCTGTAAATATGGTCGCCGGCGCTTAAACGCACACCGAGCCCAGAGGCGTGCTTCACAAACGCGCTCAAATTCTCACGCGAGGGCAACAAGATGGCCACGTGAAAAAGCCCCAGTCGTGGTTGATTCAGCGGCTTTAATCCGGGCTCCTCAACCAGCTCAATCAGCATGCGCGGATCATTCTGCGCGGTCAACCGTGCAAACTTCGCTGTTGACTCGCTCACATTGAGTCCGATAACACGGGAATAGAACTCCACCGAGCGCGCAAGATTTGAAACCGCCAGCCGCACCCATCCCACATGCGCCATCTCCGCTGTTCGGTAGCCCTCTGATCGGATACCAACTACCCTGCCCCCCGTGCTTTTTGTCTCCGTCATAAAATTCCTCGTTTAAACAACTATTATATTGATTCTTTACCCCATCAAAAGGATTCATTCGCAAATAAATCACTCCAAATCCTCAGCTAGTACACTGGAAATTACCTCAATCACTCTCGCAGCGCATCTGGAGGCACTCAAATGGCGTCGGTCATCATCCCCTCAAACCCCTCTCAGCCCACCGCCGGGCGCTTCGGCGTCTATGGTGGCCGCTATGTGCCTGAGACCCTGATGGCCGCGCTCAGCGAGCTTGAACAGGAGTACGAGCGCGCCAAAGCTGACGCTACATTTCAAGCAGAGCTGGACGATCTGCTGCACAACTTCGCCGGGCGTCCCACCGCTCTCTACTATGCCAAGCGGTTGACCGAGCAACTGGGCGGGGCAAAAATTTATTTGAAGCGCGAAGACCTTCTGCACACCGGCGCGCACAAAATCAACAACTCGCTCGGCCAGGGACTGCTCGCCAAACGCATGGGCAAGCAGCGCATTATCGCCGAGACCGGCGCCGGCCAGCATGGGGTTGCAACGGCCACTGTCTGCGCTCTGCTTGGTTTGGATTGCGTCGTCTACATGGGCGAAGAAGACATGCGCCGCCAGGAGCTCAATGTTCTACGCATGCGACTGCTCGGCGCTGAAGTGCGCGGTGTTTCGTCCGGCTCCAAAACCCTCAAAGACGCCATCAACGAGGCGATGCGCGATTGGGTCACGAATGTACGCACCACTTATTACGTTCTCGGCTCGGCACTCGGCGCGCATCCTTATCCGACGATGGTTCGTGATTTTCACCGCGTCATCAGCCGCGAGATGAAAGCTCAGCTCCTCGAAAAAGAAGGCCGCCTTCCCACGGCCATCATCGCTTGCGTCGGTGGCGGATCAAATGCCATCGGTGCATTTTACGAATTCATTCCCGACAAAAACGTCCGCCTCATCGGTGTTGAAGCAGGCGGCCGCAGCGGTGAACTCGGCGAACACGCAATGCGCTTTCAGGGCGGATCGCCCGGCGTTTTGCAGGGAACTTTTTCTTACGTTCTTCAGGACGAGCAAGGCCAGATCGCTTCCACTCACTCCGTCTCAGCGGGCCTCGACTACGCATCCATCGGTCCCGAGCACGCCATGCTTCACGACACGGGCCGCGCCGAGTACACATCAGCTGACGATCAAGCCGCGCTCGACGCCGTGGTTCGCCTTTCCCGGACGGAGGGAATTCTGCCCGCACTCGAAAGCGCGCACGCCGTAGCCGAGGCCATTCGCATCGCGCCCTCCATGCAGAAGCATGAGATACTTGTCGTTAATCTCTCCGGTCGCGGCGACAAAGACATGGGCATACTCGCCCGCGAACTCAAGATTCAAGGCAGTAACGCTTAAGGAAAGCACGTTGGCGATTCACTTCAAAACGAAACCCGGCCTGGTCGTCTATCTCACCGCAGGCGATCCCTCCATCGCCGCCACGCGCGATATCGCGATTGCCGCTATCGACGCTGGCGCCGACGGCATCGAGCTCGGCATTCCTTTCAGCGATCCACTCGCCGACGGCCCTGTCATTCAGCGCGCCATGGATCGCGCCGTCCATCACGGCGTTTCGCTCGCCAACGTGCTAGCTCTCGCTGCGGAGATTCGCGACGCGCGCCCCGACGCAGGCATCATCCTTTTCGGTTACATCAATCCCATCCTGCGCTTCGGCCTCTCTAAATTTGTCGACGCTGCTGCGGCCGCCGGAGCCGATGGCGTTCTGGTCACCGACCTCATTGTTGAAGAGGCCGCTGAGTATCTTGCCGAAATGAAGCGCGCAAATCTCGCGCCGGTCTTCCTCGCCGCTCCCACAAGTCCTGACGCGCGCCTCAAAGCCATCGCTGAAAATTCGCGCGGCTTCATCTACGCCATCTCGCGCGTCGGCATTACCGGCGCTCAACAATCCATGAGCAGCGACGCGGCGTCTCTCGTGGCGCGCATCCGCCAGTTCACAAAGCTTCCCGTCGCCGTCGGCTTCGGCATCAGCAACGCGGAGCACGTCCGCGCAGTTGGCGAGTTCGCCGATGCAGCGGTTATCGGCAGCGCCATCGTCGAGCTCATCGAACACTCCACGCCGGATGCGGCCGCAGGTGGAGTCGCGCGATTTATTCAGGGTTTGCGCCGCACAGTTGTTGCGCCGACCCGTTAGATTTTCAAATTTGTCAGGCATAAGAATCAAGCGCGCATCAAGAATGCGCAAGAACGAAAACAATTCCCTCTCTGCTTGCTGATGATTCACTTCACCGGCTAGCAGAGCAACTGACGAGGCTAAGCATGACTCTCGAAGAACTCAGAAAACAGATCGATAATCTGGACCGGCAACTCGTTGCCCTGCTCAGTGAGCGCGCCAAGGCAGCACAGATGATTGGTCACCTGAAAGCCGCCACACAGCTTCCTGTCTATGAACCGTCGCGCGAGAAAGAGATCTACGCAAATGTGCGTGCAGCCAATCATGGCCCTCTGCCTGACATTGAGCTCACTCACATTTACGAGCGCGTCATCGACGTCATGCGGGCACTGCAGCGGAATGAGCTTGCCTCCGAAAGAAAAGCCCACGAGGGACACCAGCATGAAACGGGGAAGAATTAATGATTGTCGCAATGCAGGAGTTGGCAACAGAAGAACAAATTGACGCCATTATTCAGGAGATGGTGGAGGCGGGCGTCAACGTCCACCGCACCACCGGCGCATCGCAAACCATACTCGCCGGAGTCGGCCCTACGCAGGCGCTCGACCTCACCGCATTCGAGCAGATGCCCGGCGTCATGTATGTGCACCGCATCAGTTCGCCTTACAAACTTGCCGGCCGAGGATTCCGTCCTGAAGGCACCATTATCGAATTTGAAAACGGCGTCAAGATCGGCGGCAATGAAGTTGTCGTCATGGCCGGGCCCTGTTCGATTGAGAATGAAGCACAGATACAAGAGACCGCGCGTCGCGTCAAGGCGAGCGGCGGAAAATTTTTGCGCGGCGGAGCCTTCAAACCACGCAGCTCGCCCTACGCATTCCAGGGCCTCGGCATTCCGGGATTGAAACTCATGTTTGAAGCCGCACGCGAGCACGGTCTTCTCTGCGTCAGCGAGGTGATGGAGATTTCGCAGATTGAACCGATGCTCCCCTACGTCGATCTTTTCCAGGTCGGCGCGCGCAACATGCAGAACTACAATCTGCTGCGCGAGCTCGGCAAGGCCCGCAAGCCGATTCTGCTGAAGCGCGGCATCGCCGGCACAATCGAAGAGCTTCTGCTCTCAAGCGAGTACATTCTCGCCGGCGGCAACTACGACGTCATCCTCTGCGAGCGCGGCATCCGCACCTACGAGACGGCTACGCGCAACACCATGGACATCTCCGCGATTCCCGTCATTCACAAACTCTCTCACCTGCCCATCGTTGGCGATCCATCGCACGGAACCGGACGCCGCGACATGGTGGGCGCAATGGCCCTCGCTTCCGTCGCCGCCGGAGCTGACGCCATCATCGTTGAAGTCCACCCCAACGCAGACAAGGCCGCATCGGACGCAGCCCAGACTCTCTACCTTGAACAATTCGACACGCTGATGGGACAGATTCGTCTCGTCGCCAAAGCCATCGGCCGCACCGCGTAGTTACAATCAACAC
>DAHXOQ010000142.1 GCA_027364815.1 Acidobacteriaceae bacterium
AATCTCTCAGTACAGCAGCTATTGGGTGGGGCATCCACAAGCGCAATTCCCTCGCCCGGACTGGTTCATCCATGATGCTTTGGGGCCACCTAAAAGATTACTGCAATGCGCATTGCATTAGTCGCATGTTCTGCCGCGTCTCCACTCTGACGCTTCTCATCTGGTGCATACTGCCCCAATGCATCGCTTCAAACTTTCGCACATGGACAATTTCCGGTGTGTATCTGACACGCGACGGACAACTCGTTCGGAGCTTGGGAGAGCATAATCAAGGAACCTATTGGATTGACGGATACCAAATGTCTGTCACAAAGCAGACACAGATCTGCTGGCATGATGCACCGCTGCAATTTGGTTCAGTACTTGGTTCATATGTACAGCCTATCCCCGAGTTGGATAAGTCATCGGCGTGTGAGATCGAACCGCTTAGTGCCATGGGGGAACGTGTGTGGCTGCAATATATTGGAGTTCAGGAATACCTGGATGTTTTTAGGCCCGATATGAAAGTTGTTCCAACTCGCATTGACGTCTGGAAGAGCGAGAGGAACGAGAACCACGGGGGCGTTCCTGACACGACGGCAACACCTGCCTGGCAGACTCTCTGTTCGTCCACCTCTCCGCATCAACTACTGTACCCGAATGAAGGCCCCATTGATGTGGTGTGCGACGCGAATGTAAACAGCTACATCGGGAGCGTATTTTCTGCCCTACTGAAGCCATCCACTCTCGAAACTGACGCTCAGATAACGAAACGGGAAATGCCACGATTCTATGTCGTAAAACCATTCAAAGTCAGGCATAACTATGATTTTGAGATTATTGACGGGTCCCTGAGCGAGCCAGACCTGCGTGGAGAATTTTTTTATAAGAATCCACATGCTGGTTCTATCGTTCGTCAAATTGTTTACACATCAGATCGAACTGTACTTGTTCCCGATACGGTTTTGGCTCATCTCGGGAACGAGGCAGAGTTGGCCGCTTTGATGTCTTACTCACATGCAATCACAGAGCAGCAACTCATTCAACGCCTTTTTAGTGTGCAGCACTTCAAAGCGCAGAAAATGAGTTTTAACACAAGGGAAAATGGAACTAACAATGCTATGTATACAGGGAAGTATATCTGGAATCTCAATGAGCAAGTGTTACGGCTTGGTATCCGGCAGTTGTATCAGGCAGGCTATGACATTCGCTATGCACCGTTTTCATGGGCTGTGGCAAAGGGCAAAAAGGTACGCAATCCTCAGATTGACTCAAACGATAATGGATATTCAACAAGGATGGTCGCTTACGCGTTCAACTACATTAGCCAATATTACAAAGACGTGGACTACAGCAAGCTGAAGCGTGGCGAGGCGGAGTATGCGCAGTTCCTCGCCGAGCTGCGCAAAGCCGATCCCGATGCGTTCGAGGTGAAAAAGTGATGGAATATTTGAGTGACGAGATTAATAACTCTCCAACTATGCCACAGGTGCGGAAAATTGAATGCAGCAGTTACACTGTTTACGTGATAGTAAGCGAGTTGCTTTCTTCCTTCTGGGATTTGTTCGGTCCGCCGCAATTCCACGGGAGCTTGTTGCCAAGGCTTAGCGATCTTGGCGGTTTGGGCAAATCGACTATTGGAATTCCGAACCAAAATCTGAACGCAAATGACCTTTTAGGCCATCAATCTCACAGCCCAATCCCTACTCCGGGAGCTATCGCCAGATGACTAACTTTTCAAATGGAATCAGACAGGCAAGGCAAAATTGGCGAGTACGGATTTTCCGACTATCTGTGCTTTTTACGCTAATATCCGTCATAGGGCCAACCACACTGTATGCCGAAAAAGTGGATGGGTATATATCTGCGATTGGTTCGTCAGTCGATTTTTATCTCGGCGGAATGCAAATCGTACTCACAAATGGGACTAAATGTGAACGCAATATAGCATTGAAACTCGAAGTAGTCCCAGCTGATAATCGCTTCATGCACACAAGTGTCCGCTATGCTATTCGACGGTATAAGGGCGTCTCAATTGCCTGCGATCTTAATCAGATTGCGATAGGCACACGAGTCCATGTTATCGGAGAGCAACAAAGCAAGAGTCAAATTGTGGCTGAGCGGATGATTGAATATCCCATACAGCCACCGACTAACCTCAGTGGTGCGGCTTTACTTGAAGAAGCACCAGAATTGCAGTCAGTGCAGGGGGTATCATCCGGGAAAATATTTTTGGACGGTTACACTTTATCAATTACACCTCAAACCAGGATTGCGTTGGACCAAGGTGGTGCATTACAGCCTGGAAAATCAATTACACCAAATATGCAGATCACATACCAGGCTGCCAGTACGCGTGCTGATAGCTTTATGGCAGCGAGTCTGACAGCATCAAAGAATCAGGCACAACAATCTGTAGTGAATTGCACAGATATTGCAGAGCTGAATTATAGCCATGGATCTTCTGCGGAGATTCAGTGTGGCTATGGCAAGGGTATAAGTATCGTGCCGAGTGAAACATTACAGGCCCGTATTACAGAACTCGGGATGCAATTAATCCCACGATATCTAACATTATTGCCGAAATCAGACAAAGCCAAGATTCAGTTTCGTTTCTATGTCGTTCACTCGTCAGCTGCCGTCGGCAAGATGAGAGGCCTGAGCATAAATGGCACGTTGCCGTTCAACACTTCAAGTTGGGGAGCGAATGAGTACACATATGACAGTGCAGCACTTTACGATACGAGCAGCAACATCATCGCTCTTCCAGACGGAGCGATTCTCATTCCTGACTGTGTGCTGCCGAGATTACATAATAAGGCGGAGCTAGCCGCGCTGTTGTCATACACCATCGCATCAGTATTGCAAAATCAGATTAATAACGCTTCCTTTGCAATTGAAAGTAATAGTCGATATCACATACTTCACCTATTCGAAGAAATGCTGAACATAAATAAGCGGACACTACGTCTCGGCATCCGGCAAATGTACTTAGCGGGTTACGACATCCGGGAAGCGCCGTATGCGTGGGCTGTTGCGCAGGGTAAGCCGGTCAACAATCCGGTGATCGACTCGATGAACCCGGACAAGGAAATCCCCTGGTATGCGGCTTACGCCTTCAACTACATCAGCCAGTATTACAAAGACGCGGACTACAGCAAGCTGAAGCGCGGCGAGGCGGAGTATGCGCAGTTTTTGGAGGAGTTGCGCAAGGCCGATCCGGAGGCGTTTGAGGTGAAAAAGTGAACCTCAGCCGGCAGGGCTTCACAGCGAAAGCGCCGTTCTGACGCGGATCGGTGGTATCAGAAGGGGATGTCGCTGGAGAGGGATACAGAGCGCCGTAAGGATCAATCGTGCTTGTATGCGGTGTTTGTGGAGAAGAAATTGAAGGAATTGCCACGGGCGTGCGAGATGGAGAAGAAGAGCTGCGGGGTTGAGGAACAGACGGCTTGTGCCGGGGCGGAGAAGCCGGGGGGAAAGAAATGATGTTGGGATTTTTAGATAGGTTTGAAAAAGCAGAGTGAGGTTTGGATTCAGGTTTTCATGCATTCCGCAGAAGAAGGCGGAAGGGATGGGCAACCCGGTGTGCCTCCGGGATTCCTCTTCGCAAGACTCAGGGTTCATGCGGGGCAACATTGGTTGCTCCCTGCAGGCGAGTTGTTATTAGAATGTTGATTGATATTTTGAAGATTGATGAGTGTTTATAGACAAGCGCAGCAAGTCAGCCACTGCTTCGCAGTGATAGCGAGTCAGCAAGTCAGGGAGTCAGGGAGTCAGCGAGTCAGCGGGCTTTAGGGATGCGCGGGAATGGATAAGCTTTGAACTGCGGTGGCAGGATCGGGCACTGCGGCTTCGTGAGCCACAATCAACCACTTGGCGGCAGTTTTCTTCAGCACTACCACGTTTACGCCGAAGGCTTTCTGCCCGCCGTTGTTTGCGTCGTAGCGAGTGATGACGTAGGCAAAGTCGTCAGAATAATCCATGGAGATGATTTTGATCGAGTCGATTTGATAATGAGCGTCAACGCCCCTTTGCACATAGGCCTGGATAGCGGGGCGGCCCTGCACAATGCCGGTAATATAATGCTGCGTCAGATAGTAGGCGTCATTGGCGTAGAGGGCAGCGACCAGAGCGGCGTTGCCACTGTTGTAGCCATTCTGCCACTGCATAATGATCCCGCGCAGCGCCATTTCAGTAGAAGAGGTGGATGAAACAGGCGATTGTGCGTTGAGTCCAGCGGCAAGCAGGATGATGGATAAAAAGAGTGCACGTTTCATGGAATGACTCCAAACAAAGAAAGTATACAGAGGGTATTACGAGAGCGTTGTGCGGGCAGTTCCGAGTCAGAGGTTCCGCTCAAATAATCAAAGACTAAATGCGCATTCTGGGGTTGGCGAAGCGGGTGGCGGCGTCGGTGAGGAGGTTGACGAGGACGTAAGTCAATCCGATGGAGAGGAGGCAGCCCTGGACGAGGGCGTAATCGCGGCTGGAGATGGCGTTGACGACGAGGCGGCCAAGACCGGGCCAACTGAAGATGGTTTCAGTGACGATGGCTCCGGCGAGGAGTGCGCCGAATTGGAGTCCGACGACGGTGAGGATGGGGGTGAGCGCGTTGGGTAGGGCGTGGCGGGTGATGACGCGGAATTCGGAGAGGCCTTTGGCTCGTGCGGTGCGAATGTAGTCCTGATTGAGCTCCTCGAGCATGGAGGTGCGGACCATGCGAGTGAGGATGGCGGCCATGGAAAGACCCATGGTGAAAGCGGGGAGGATGAGATAAGGGAGTTGGATGGCGGAGAGGGAGAAGTTGGCGGAGGGGGTGGAGCTTGCGCCGGAGACGGGTAGCCAGCCGAGATAGATGGAGAAGAAGACGATGAGAGCGGGTCCGAGGGCGAGGTTGGGAACGGAGAGGCCGAAGAGAGAGACAACGCCGAGGAGTCGATCGAGCCATTTGCCGCGGCGGATGGCACTGAAGATTCCGGCGGGGAGGGCGAGAGCGAGGGCGAGGGTGAGGGCGGCGAGGGTGAGGGCGATGGTGAAGGGGTACCGCTGGGCGATGAGGTGGGCGACGGAATCGTGGAGGCGGATGGATTGACCGAGGTCCCCGGTGAAGACGCCACGCCAGTAGTGGAGGTATTGGGTGTGGAGGGGGAGATCGAGTTCGAGCTGGTGGCGGAGTTTGGAGATGTCAGCGGGTGTGGCGCCTTCGCCGAGCATGAGCTGGACGGGGTCGCCGGGGACGAGATGGATGAGTAGGAAAACGAGGGAGACGACCAGCCAGACGACAGGGAGGGTGAGGGCGAGTCGTGTGAGGATGGAGCGCATGGTGTGTTTAGGATACTGCCTGAGACTGTCGATGAGGCGAAGAGCGTCTAGCGTTTAGCGTCTAGTCAATAGTGATAATGAGAGAAGGAGCAACTGTTTGTAGCGCAATTTTGGGAAAGTTGATTAGGTATTACAGTGCGATGTGAGGCAGGTGGATTTTTGCCAAAACCAAGGCTGGCAGCGGGATAAGAGTCCGTTGCCAGCCTAAGTGTGCTGGAGGCGTGCGTCAGATAAGCCGGTGCGCTCCGGTATTACTTGGCGGGGGGAGCGGCTGCGATGGAGCGGACGTAGATGACCAGGTTCCAGAGGATTTCGTCTGGAGCGCGGCCTTCGGACTCGGGTGGCATTTTGTCCATGCCGCCACGAATGATGTCGAAGATCTGGCCATCGGTTTTTGAGCCGAGGGTGGAGGGGTCAGTCCAGTCTTTCAGCGTGAGATTCATATCGCGGGCGAGGTCCGTTTTGCCGTTGCCGTTGTCGCCGTGGCACATTGCGCAATCGATTTTGAATATTTCCTTTGCGCGTGCCTGGTGCTCAGGTGTTGGCTTGACAGGGTTTGTGAGCTTGGCGTGTGAAGAGCCTGCTGTTGTGTCCTGCGCACTACGCAGGGCCGGAGTGAGCGCTGAGAGAACCACAACAACTGCGAGCAGGGACAAGAAATTGATTGTTTTCATTCGAATAGCCTCCCGAAGCAGCGGGCAGAATCTGGGAACTGATTCTGCCAGCACTAATAACCGGGGCAATTATAGCTCTGTTAGTGAGTGGGTGGTTGGTGACGACGGACACTTAAGAAAAAACAGGGACAAAGGGACTAAGGGACAGAGGGAGACCAAAAAGAGATGCAGATGATAGCGATTAAGAACGTGCCTCTTGGATATTTAGTTGAGGCGGCTGTTTTTGAGTCGGTTCGACGCGAACTTTGGCGATGCGCCGACCGTCCATCTCGATGATGGTCATGCGGCGGTCTTCCCAGAGGATGGATTCGCCGGCGGCGGGGATATGGCCGAGGCGAAGGAGGAGGAAACCGGCGAGGGTTTCAATGCCGTCTTCGCGGGGGAGTTTCCACTGCATTTGGGGTTCAAGGGCGCGGAGGTTGACACTGCCATCCATGAGGAGAGCGCCGGAGGCGGTGGTGATGACGGGACGTGCCGGGTCGTCGAATTCGTCGTCGAGTTCACCAGTTAGTTGCTCGACGGCGTCTTCAACGGTGACGAGGCCGACGGTGGTGCCGAACTCGTCGACGACGATGGCGAGCTGCCGGCGGCGTTGCTGCAGGTCGCGGATGAGGTCGAGGACGGTTTTAGTTTCAGGGACGACGAAGACATCGCGCATGATTTGGGAGAGGGAAAGCGAGAGGTAATTGGAGGTGAGGAGCTGTCCGGTGGTAGTGATGGTTGAGTTGGGCGCGTTGGCCGGGCGGAAGTGCATGAGTCGAGCGAGGTCGTTGGAATAGACGACGCCGATGATGTGTTCAGGTCCGAGATTTTCATCGTAGACGGGAACGCGGGAGTGCTGGGAATGAATGACCTGTGCGCTGGCCTCTTCAATGAGCATGTTGGAAGGGAGTGCGATGATTTTCTGGCGCGGAGTCATGATCTCACGGACAGTGATGCCGGCGAGTTCGAGCGCGCGATGGACGAGCGACTCCTGAAATGGAGGGAGGACACCGAGGCGGCGAGCGGCAGTGGCGATGAGCTTGATTTCTTCAGCGGAGTGGACGGCGGCGCGCTCAGTGACGGGGACGTTGAAGATTTTGAGGACGAGTGATGCGGAGGAGCGCAGGAGGTGGATGACGGGTCGCGTGAGGGCCATGAAGAAGAGCATGGTTGGCGCGATGGCGACGGCGAGAGCGTCAGTGCGGCGGAGGGCGAGAGATTTGGGAACGAGTTCGCCGAGGAGGACGTGGAAGTAAGTGATGAAGGCGAAGGCGAGAGCGACGGCGGCGACGTTGGAGTAGAAGACGGCGTGTGGAATGGTGATGGGGAGAGAGTTGATGACGGTGAGGAGGGGCGTGGCGAG
>DAHXOQ010000143.1 GCA_027364815.1 Acidobacteriaceae bacterium
ACCCAACGCCGCAGCGCCCCATCGACGGCCTCCGCTTCTACGGTGAGATGGCAGATTCCGCACCGCGCCTTTACCTCGCTGGCGGAGTCACTACCGCGCGCACCGCGGGAAGCATCGCCCCCTACACCGACCTGGAACTCAAGCTGGCTATCGACGCCGGCAAATACCCCGGCCCCAAGCTCCGCATCACAGCGCCTTATCTTGAAGGCCCCGGCGCATTCACTGAGGAGATGCACGTACTCACCGGCTCCGAGGACGCCGCCCGCACTGTCGATTACTGGGCCGCTGAAGGCGTCAACTCCTACAAGGCATACATGAACATCACACCGGACGAGCTCAAGACCGCCATCGAACACGCCCACGCGCACAACCTCAAATTCACCGGGCATCTCTGCTCAATTGGATTTACTGAAGCCGCCAACGACGGCATCGACAATCTCGAGCACGGCATCATCGTCGACACCGAGTTCTATCCCAAAAAGCAGCCCGGCCTCTGCCCGCAAAATTGGCGCGACGCTGAAGCCGAGCTCACCAGGAACCACAAAATCTCCGACCCCAATATTCAGGCGATGATCCGCACCCTCGTCTCTCACCATGTCGCCGTCACCTCAACGCTGGCCATCTTTGAAACCTTCAGCGCCAAGCGTCCGCCTATGGATCGCGAAATGCGCGCCCTCAGCTCGCTGATGCCAACGCAGGCCGAAGAGTACCTCGCCGTGCGCGCATCAATCGCGGACGATGCCGTCCCTGACGACGCGCTCAAATTTGAAATGGCTTTCGAGCATGAGTTTGTGAAAGCCGGCGGCCTTCTCATGGCTGGCTGCGACCCCACCGGCTACGGTGGCGTCCTGCCGGGCTTCGGCGATCAGCGCAATCTTGAGTTGTTGGTCGAAGCCGGATTCACACCCGTCGAGGCCATTCAAATAGCCACTCAAAACGGCGCAAAATTCCTCGGCGAAGATTCCACCATCGGCACCATCGCCACAGGCAAATCCGCAGACCTCGTCATTCTCTCCGCCAACCCCGCTGAAAAAATTGAGAACATCGAGAGCGTGGAGATGGTCTTCAAGGACGGGGTTGGCTACGATCCGGCCAAGCTCATCGATTCGGTTAAGGGACTGATGGGGTTGCGGTAGAACAGGGAACAGGTACCCCAGCAAGCAAAAGCGCTTGCCGGGGACCCCAAACAGGGAACAGCGGCGAGAAAATTCAACGCGCGCGTTGAATTTTTCGCCGGTACTGGGATGTTGAATTTTTATATGTGAAATTCGATGTAGATATACCGGTTTTTTGGGTAGAAAATAGGGCGTGTTTAGTATCTGGTTAGCCATCTTGAAATTACAAGGGGCAGCCACCCCGTCAATCGAAAGCACTTACCGTAGACCGCGTTCTAAAAGAGAGGTCAATTTGACGAAAAAACATCCATTTCGAGTGATTTTGAGTCGCAAATGTACCTCAGGGGCTGAAGCCCCGGAATCATTTCAGGATGATTTGCGTACGTCCTAAAGGCCGTACCTTCGCAATTCCAGCCATGTCTAGAGTTGGTTTCGCAGTCTGTTTAACTTCCAAGTGCTGCGCTCTTGGCCTCTTCTACTAGAAACTCGTCGGGCAGCTGACCTTCGCAATGAATCCTGATCTCCTTGAGAAACCGCGCCCGGGCCGCATACTGTCTGGTATACACAATCTTCGTGCTATTTTTGCTTTTCATTTTTATCGACCCATTCATCATTCCAGCACGAATCTCTGCAATATCTCTCCACGCAATCCACTTATCTTTTCTGAACCAATAATGCTGGCGCAAACCCTCCTCCGAACTGTAGATTGTTCCAGGCATATCGAAAAGTGTGCTAGTTAGTAGCAGCAGTAAAATGATTCCGATGTACAGGTTCAGTATTCCAGACCCATGACGCAAATAATTTCGATAAGATACGCTAAAAATACAAAACATGAGTAACACTGAAGCCAAATAGAAATCCCAGTTTGCTCTATATTTAACGACCTTCGACGGCAGTTCAACCGCCATTCGCTGCTGACGGTAGTACTGACGAAGTATCATGAAAAGGCCGGCAAGAACTAAGAAATTCGTCAGCCAGTGCCAATAACTCGAATTGAGGATCGCCAAAATTGCTTCTTTCATAGATGCGAATCATTCTATTCCAAAAATCCATCATTTCGTCGTATCTGGCTCAACAATTTTTGTCCGGCATCCTCCTCCTAAATAAATTTACTAAAACGAACACAAACACCAACGCCCCTCGGCTAACCGAGGGGCGAGTGGTGAAGCTCTACAAAAAATTTAAGCTGTTACAGTTTCAGTGGCAGGCTCGGCGGCAGCTTCAGCTTCGGCTGCAACCGTGACCTTCACATGCGCTGTCACTTCGCGATGCAGCTTGATGGCCACTTCAAAAGTTCCAATGGACTTCAGAGGCTCCGGCAGATTGATCTTGCGGCGATCGATCTCGTAGCCCTGTGTCGCCAGATCGGCGGCGATGTCGGATGAGGTGACGGAACCAAAGAGGTGTCCGTTCTCGCCCGACTTGCGGGTAAAGCTGAGCACCACGGGAGCGAGCTTTGCAACCAGCTCTTCAGCTTGGGTTTTTTCAGTGGCTGAGCGGCGGGCCGCTGCGGCCTTCATCGATTCAATCACGGCCTTGTTGGCCTGTGTTGCCTGCAGCGCCAGCTTGCGGGGCAGCAGGAAGTTGCGTCCGTAGCCATCGGCAACCTTCACCACGTCGCCGCGGTGACCCAGGTTCGCTACGTCTTCCTTCAGAATGACTTCCATTTGACTACTCTCCAATTGTTTCGAGCGGCGCTTCAAAAATTACGCAATCATTTGAAAATTGCGCAAAGCAGAAGTTGCACCGCGTCAGATTTTACATCGCCCAGGCTGCGAGTGTCGCCAATCAAAAAGCGTTACATTTGTAACTGCCTTTGAGCCGCTCCATTCTCCCCGGGCCAAAAATTGCCGTGCGCAAAAACTAGTAGCGCGTGGCAAAGGGCAGCAGGGCGATATTGCGGGCCTGCTTGATGGCGCGCGTCAAACGGCGCTGGTGCGTGGTGCAGACGCCCGTCAAACGGCGGGGAACAATCTTGCCGCGCTCGGCGACAAAGCCCTGCAACAGGCGCACGTCACGGTAAGGAATCGCGTCGATCTTCTCGGTGCAGAACTTGCAAACCTTCTTGCGACGGAAGAACTTGCCACGGCCGCCGGGGCCGCCGCTGGCTCCGCCTGCGCGGGGTGCGCGACGCTCGCCGCTACCCTGGCCGCCGGAGTGACCGCCGCTGCGCGGGCCTGATTGCGATCCTGATCCTGATTCGGATTGCGATGATGATGAGGCCTCTGCGGCCTTGACTACGGGTGTTTCGTCGGACATATGGTTTCCTCTTTGTCTCTCTTCAGTGGGCTTCAATTTGAGGCCCGGTTTTTTCTGCCTGTCTTTTATTCACTCGCTTGCCTGCTGGCCTCATGTTTTGGCCAGTTCCGCATTGAAGCAAAAATTCTTACGCCTGCGCGGGCTCGGCTTCAACTTCAGTTGCTGCCTCAACTGCTGCAACTGGCGCTGCAACTGCTGCCGCCGGAGCAGAATGATGAGCTGCGTGGCTCGGCTCGGCGCTGCGTTTCTTCTTGGGCGCGCGAATCGCCTTGATCTTCGCAATGCGCTTTTCTTCTTCGTCAATGCGCACGGTGATGAACTTGATCACAGGCTCGGTAACGCGCAGACGGCGCTCGAGCTCGGCAACGACAGCGCCGCCGGCTTCAATCGTCAGCAGCACGTAGTTGCCGTCAGAGAACTTGCGTACATCATAGGCCAGCTTGCGACGGCCCATCTTCTCGGTGGTCTTTACGGCTCCGCCGCCGCTGGTGACCGTGGACTCAAAGCCCGCAATCAACTTGTCGGCTTCCTCTTCGGCAAGGTCGGGCCGAACGATGAACATGACTTCATACAAACGTGACATCTGTTTTCCTTTTCCGCTGGAGTTCTTCTCCAGCCTTGCCGCAAAGCACTCTGCACTGCGGCCATTTCCCTGTACTCGTTCCTACTCTGCTTTATTCTTCCGGCGGGCCGGTTCGCTCGCGACGGTTGAACTCATTCATTGCGGCTGACGGTCCCACTTCAACGATGATTCGCACGGCTTGCGCCACACGGTCCAAAACTTCGTCGAGCGTCGTGAGATCCGGCTTGCGCAATGGCGAGAGCAGATAATCTCTCCCCAAACGCTTGCCGCCTCTGGCCTCTATCGCCTCGGGTGGAAGATTTAATCCAACCCCGATGCGAATGCGCAGCCAATCCTGACTATCCAGAGCGCCGATAATGCTGCGGGCTCCGTTGTGCCCCGCGGCCGATCCGCGCTCCTTGATCTTCACCGTTCCAAAAGGCAGGTCGAGCTCGTCGTAGAGCACGGCCAAATCCCGTGATGGGTCGGCATGAAACTCCTGAACCAGAGCGGCAACGCTGCCGCCGCTCAAGTTCATGAAGGTCTCCGGCTTGGCCAGGATCACCTCGCGACCCGCAATAAAGCACGTCGCAGTGAGTGCCCGGCAGCGCCGGTTTTTAAAGGCAACGCCCGCTTGCTCGGCGATGCGATCCACTGCCAGAAACCCCGCATTATGCGGCGTATTGGCATACTCCGGGCCCGGATTGCCAAGTCCAACCACAAGAAACGGCACGTTCTTAGATTGCGTCGCTTCCATCGTTCCTGGCTCCGGTTCGTTTCCTTACTTCTTGGCCGCCGGTGCTGCTGCCTTGGTCGCGTCCTCGGGCTTGCCCTTCTTCGCAACTTCAGGTTCCTTGCCGGCTTCCGGTGTTGCCGCTGCAACTGCTGCTGCATCAGGCGTCGCCACAACCTCTTCGCGAATGCTGGTCACGTGCGCAACCGTTGCATCCTCGTCGGTCAGGTAAGTGATCTTCTCCGAGTGCGGCAAATCGCTCACGCGCAACACGCCATGCAAACCAAGCTCGCTCACGTCCACATCGATGTGCCCGGGAATATCACCCGGCAAACACTCAATCTCCACCTCGCGCAGAACCAGGTCAAGAACGCCGCCAAAGTTCTTCACGCCCACTGGAATGCCAAGCAGCTTCACAGGAACGCTGACGTTCAGCAGCTTGTCCATCGCAATGCGCTTCAGATCAATGTGAATCAGGCTGTCGCGAATCGGCTCATACTGCCAATCAACAATCATCGCCTTGCTGATGTTCTTGCCGCCGACTTCCAAATCAAAAATCGTGTTGTGTCCCGAATCCGAGTAAAGAATGCGCGCAATCTGCTTCGGATCTACTTCAAGCGCAATCGCGTCATGACCCGGGCCATACACCACCGCGGGAATCTTGCCGGCCGCGCGAACCCTGCGGGCCGCATTCTTGTTGAACTTGCCCGTGCGGGCCGTTGCCTGTACTGCTTCTGGAACTGCCATTGAATACTCTCTTCCTTTTCGTCGGGCACGCGTTCTTCGCGCTCCCTTTGCTGGGTGCCAGTTCTCAGTTGTCAGTCCTCAGTCCTCAGTTAAAAACCCCGAAAAGCTAAGAACAACATCACACGAAAACCAGCGATCGTTACTGTTTCACCATTTCAAAAACTCAAAAATGATACGAAAAACTTCACATCAAAAAACTGATCCCTGATCCCTGATTCCTGACTTCTGATCCCTGGTTCAGCTGAATAACGAACTCACGCTCGTCTCCATATGAATACTCTCAATCGCCGCGCCCAAAAGCCCTGCAATCGACAGCACCTTGAACTTCGGCACTCCCACGGCAGCCTCGCGCAGCGGAATCGTATCCGTCAGCACCACCTGCTTCAACTGCGAGCTCACAATCCGCTCTACAGCCGGCCCGCTCAATACCGCGTGGCTCGCGCAGGCATAAACCGCCTCGGCCCCTGATGCAATCAACGCGTCAACCGTCTTGATCAGCGTTCCCGCCGTATCAATAATGTCGTCGAGTATCAAACAATTCTTGCCCTTCACATCGCCGATCACGTGCATCACTTCGGCCACGTTAATATCCGTGCGCCGCTTGTCCACAATCGCCATCGGTGCGCCCATCTTCTGCGCAAAAAACCGAGTTCTCTCCACACCGCCCGCGTCAGGTGAGACGACGGTGAGATTCGGCAGGTTCAACTCCCTGAAGTAGCTCACCATCACCGGGCTGGCAAACAAATGATCCACGGGAATATTGAAGAACCCCTGAATCTGTGCCGCGTGCAAATCCACAAACAACGCCCGGTTCGCTCCCGCTGTCGTCAGCAGGTCAGCGATTAATTTTGCGCTGATCGCCACACGGGGCCGGTCTTTCCTGTCCTGGCGGGCGTACCCGTAATAGGGAACTACCACCGTAATTCTTGCCGCTGATGCGCGCTTCAATGCGTCGAGCATCACCAGCACCTCCCCCAAATGCTGGTCCACCGGGTAACATGTGGGCTGGACGACGAAAACGTCAACGCCGCGCACATTCTCCAAAAGCTGGAAGTAAACTTCGCCGTCTGCAAACCGCTGCAGCTTGGCCTCGCCCACCGGCACGCCAATGTGCCTTGCAATCTCTTCAGCCAACGGCCTGTTCGCCGTCCCTGAAAAAAGTTTGAAGCGCTTGTCCTCGCTCAAACTCTTGCGCTTCTTCTCCGCAACGGGCTTGGGTTTGGCTTCTTCCCCAGCAACCGCCGGGCCGTCTTCAGGCTTCGTCAACTTCTTGCTCTCGTCCATCTCACTTCACCTCCACGCTGGTTGGCTATGGCTGCGTTCTGATTTCAGGCTTTGCGGTTGGTTCACTCCGCGCCTGACTTTCTACACCTGCCTCGAGCGACTGCCGCTCTTGGCTCACCTGAGAATCTCCTGCGAGCGAGTAGCGAGCAGTTGGCCACACCGCAGGTGTTGGCTGGGCGACTAGGATTCGAACCTAGACAAGTGCCTCCAAAGGGCACTGTCCTACCATTAGACGATCGCCCAATCTCTCAATTCAGTTTCAGGAACCGTTCGGCAGTTTCGCCTCTTGCTCCATCCACTGTCAACAGATTGTTAAAACCCTTTGATTTTGGCCTGCTTTTCGGATGTTTAACTCATTCCGAATTTCTGACCCTCTGGGTGCCCCATCGTTCCGCGTCTTTTGCGGAAGGGTGGGAATGAACCAACTTCGTTCTCCCCAACTTCATTCCGAATTTCTCACCAGCATCCGCTGCCAATACTCGTCACGAGGAAGGGTCCTTGTCAGAAACGACTCAACACCCTCAGCCCTCAATCTCAGTACGGCCGCTTTTGCCTTCACGGGTCCGTCATACAACCCGAAAAGTGCTGAGCCTGATCCGGACAACGCCGCATAC